>JAFLDC010000339.1 GCA_017302775.1 Sphingomonadales bacterium | reverse complement strand
GGCAACCTGGATGCCTACATCCAGGCGGCGAACCGTTTTCCGATGCTCACCGAAGCGGAGGAAGTATCGCTGGCCCGCCGTTTTCGCGAGGAAGAAGATCTTGACGCGGCCCGGCAACTGGTGCTTTCGCACCTGCGGCTGGTCGTTTCCATCGCCCGCGGCTACCTCGGCTACGGGCTGCCGCATGCCGACCTGATCCAGGAAGGCAATATCGGCCTGATGAAGGCCGTGAAGCGCTACGACCCCGACCGCGGGGTCCGCCTTGTCTCGTTTGCAATTCACTGGATCAAGGCCGAGATTCACGAGTACGTCATCCGCAACTGGCGCCTCGTGAAGGTTGCGACCACCAAGGCACAGCGCAAACTGTTCTTCAACCTGCGCAGCCTGAAGCCCGGCAGTGAAGCGCTGACGCCCGACCAGACAAGGGCGGTGGCTCAGCAGTTGGGCGTAAAGCCAGAAGAAGTGACCGAAATGGAAACCCGCCTCTCCGGTCACGACATGGCCCTCGAGCCCAATGACGACGAGGACGAAAAGTTTGCGCCGATCGCCTGGCTCGCGGATTCGCACAATGAACCGACCCGCGTCATAGAAGCCCGCGAGTACGACCGGCTGCAAAGCGACGGCCTCCGCGCCGCACTTGAAAGCCTCGACGAACGCAGCCGCCGCATTGTGGAGGCCCGCTGGCTGGCCGAAGACGAAGCGGCAACGCTGCACGAGCTTGCAGCCGAGTTCGGCGTTTCCGCCGAGCGCATTCGCCAGATCGAGGCTAAAGCGCTGCAGAAGATGAAAGGCGTACTCAGCCAGTGAGCCGCAGGCTCACCGTCAGGACGCGGCCCCCCGGGCCGCGTTTTTTTGCCTTCGGCCATTCGACCGGCCGAAGGATTGCGCAGCGCAGCATCAAACGCCACCATCCGACGCCATAGCTCCTCGCCTGTTCTCGACAACAGCTGCGTCAAAATGCCGCATCGCAACATGAGGCATTCGGCTTTTTTCTTTCCTGATCAACACCTTGCAAGCCGCGAGGGTGTTGCACCGCCACCCCCGTCACGATTACACTGACCCCGAGATTTGATCTGAATCAAATTTCGCCCATGGCGCGGTCGCGGCGGGGCAGACATCGGGGGATGCATGGCGTTGACGATTGACCGCAGGACGGCTGGTGACGCTTGGGTTGTGCGACCCAATCAAGCCCTCTCGCCGCGTCTTGCAAGAGCCTTGCTCCTCTCCGCAGCAGTTGTCACCCTCTGCATAGCATTGGCCTTCGCCGCCTTTGGCGCCTGGCCGGTGGTTCCCTTCGCCGGACTTGAAGTTGCGGCCTTGTGGCTGGCCCTTCGCCACCTCCGGCGACACGCCGGCGACGAGGAGCGTATCGACATCGGCGAACACGAAATCGTCGTCACCCGCCAGCTGGCCGGCAGACGGGAAGAATTCCGTTACTGGAAGCACTGGGTCCAGATCCGCCTCGAAGAAGCGCCGGAACTGCGCCAGACACGCCTTTTTCTGCGCTCACACGGGCGCACGCTTGAAATCGGAACGCTGCTGACCGATCGCCAGAAGCGGGATTTGGCGGAAGAGATCAGAAGACATCAGGGACCACGATAAACATTACAACGAACACACCAACGGAGGAGGGAACTTGAAAACGACGGACGACACGATCCGGCAGGGGAAACGCCGGGGCCTGCGCGGGATTGCCGCCCCCCTGGCAGCAGCGGGCATGTTGCCTGCCGCAGCTATCGCGGACTACACATGGAACTTCCCGACACCGGTCACCCCGATCGCGCGCGATACGCTGAAGATCCACAACGAGTTCATGATCATCATCGGCGTGCTGTTCACGGTGGTGTTCGCGATCATGATCTACTCGATGATCAGGCACCGGAAAAGCGTCGGACACCAACCGGCGAAGTTCTCCGGACCGACCGGCACGGTGCAGTGGATCTGGGCCCTTGTTCCTTTCGGCATCCTGCTCTTCATCGATTTCGTGCTGATGGGCATCCCCGCCTACCACGCAGTGGTCGACATGGAGGACACCAAAACCAAGGCCGACATGGTCCTCAAGGTGACCGGGCTGCAGTGGAAGTGGCAGTACGAGTATCCCGAATCCGGCATCAAGTTCGTGAGCAACATGTCGACACCGCGCGAGCAGATCGCCAACAAGGAAGCCAAGGGCGAACATTACCTGCTGGAGGTCGACAACGAGGTTGTGTTGCCGGTAGGCAAGAAGGTTCGCGTCCTGCTGACCGCAACCGATGTCATTCACACCTGGTGGGTACCGCAATTCGGTGTCAAGCGCGATGCTGTGCCCGGCTTCCTGCGAGAAACCTGGGTAAAGATCGACGAGCCCGGGATCTATCGCGGCCAGTGTGCGGAACTGTGCGGCAAGGACCATGGCTTCATGCCTGTCGTCGTGCGCGCAGTCCCTGAACCCGAGTACGCCGCCTGGGTCGAGAAAAAGAAGGGCGAACAGGCCGCAGCGGCAGCTGGCGCCGATCGTGCCTGGAGCAAGGATGAACTGATCGCCAAGGGCAAGGAAGTCTATGAGGCACAGTGCGCCGTCTGCCATCAGCCCGACGGCAAGGGCATGCCTCCGGCATTCCCCGCCCTGGCCGGCAGCAAGATGGTCAACGGTCCGCTGCTCTCGCCCGAAGGCAAGCTGCTAAAGGATAGCCATGTGGCCCGCGTACTGCACGGCAAGGAGGGCACCGCCATGCAGGCCTTTGCCGGCACGCTGAACGATGTGGAACTGGCAGCCGTCATCACGTACGAGCGCAATGCGCTCGGGAATTCCAAGGGCGACCTCATTCAGCCCGCCCAGATCAAGGCTTTGCGCTAGGAGGCCCGCCATGAGTCAAGTAACGACCGCGCCCCAAGATACCCACGGCCACGCCGACCATCCATACGGTTTGATGCGCTGGCTGACGACGACGAACCACAAGGACATCGGCTCGATGTACCTGCTCTTCTCGCTGCTGATGTTTTTCGTCGGTGGCGCGATGATCCTCGCCGTCCGCGCTGAACTGTTCCAGCCCGGGCTGCAGATCATGCAGCCGGAGTTCTTCAACCAGCTGATCGGCGTGCATGCGCTGATCATGATCTTCGCCGCGCTGATGCCGGCCGCAACCGGCTTCGCCAACTGGCAGATTCCGCTGATGATCGGCGCGCCTGACATGGCGCTGCCGCGCATCAACAACCTCGGCTTCTGGCTGCTGCCGCCCGCGGCGATGTTGCTGACGCTGCCATTCATCCTCGCCCTCTTCGGCATCGGTGACGGCGCAGTCGCGACCGGCTGGACGCTTTATGCCCCGCTCTCGGTGCAGGGAGGCCTCGGGGTCGACTTCGCGATTTTTGCGATCCACATCCTCGGCATCAGCTCGATCCTCGGCTCGATCAACGTCATCGTCACCATCTTCAACCTGCGTGCGCCGGGCATGACGATGATGAAGCTGCCGATCTTCGCCTGGGGCTGGCTGATCACCGCCTTCCTGCTGATCGCGACGATCCCGGTGCTGGCCGGTGCGGTGACGATGCTGCTCACCGACCGCCACTTCGGAACGCACTTCTTCAATGCGGCCGGCGGCGGCGACCCGATCCTCTTCCAGCACCTGTTCTGGTTCTTCGGCCACCCCGAGGTCTACATCCTACTGCTGCCGCTGTGGGGACTCATCCCGCACGTGCTCGCCACCTTCAGCCGCAAGCCGATCTACGGCTACAAGGCTCAGGTGTATTCGTTCATCGCCATCGGGCTGCTCTCGGTCATCGTCTGGGCACACCACTTCTTCACGGCCGGCCTGCCGGTACCGGCCCTGCTCTACTTCATGTACAGCACGATGGC
>JAFLDC010000338.1 GCA_017302775.1 Sphingomonadales bacterium | reverse complement strand
GCGCGATTGGATTCGAACCAACGACCCCCACCATGTCAAGGTGGTGCTCTAACCAACTGAGCTACGCGCCTACTGCAAAGAAGGCCGCATTATACGTGTATCGGTTTGGGTGTCAACACGCGCTGACACACGCGCTGCACATATCCCGGCCACAGTTGCACCGATCGACAATGGCGCCGCAAGCTCGCGGATTACCCCCGACCGTTTCTTACCAAGGCAGTGCCTTGGGAGTAAGATTATCCGAATAGGGCTGACAGGTTCACCAGTTACAGTTCATATTCAGGCGCTCCTTCGCCACGCCGACAGAACCATCGGTGAAGGCCAAGGCAGTCGAGTTTTTCCAGCGCCTACAGTTCGCTTGCAAGAGACAGTTCAAGGCAGTTGCCTGGCAAGGGCCAATGATGCAGCGGGGACCAACAGAAAATGGCTGTTCAGACTTAACCAAGAGCGTAGCCATGCCACTTGAACGCGCTCTCAGCGGTCAATTGAGAATAGCCCCGCAACGTGCCTACACGTTGATAGAGATACTCATTGCCGTCGCCGTGATGGGAGCGCTGGCAGCAATTGCGATCCAGAGCTATCAGAAGTATGTCGAGAAGGCCCGGATTTCCCGCGCCATCATGGAAATATCCGGGATTGCAACAAACCTGAATCATTACCGCGAGGACAACCGACAGTACCCGCCCAGCCTCAACGTGATCTATAGCACCCTACCTGTCGACCCCTGGGGTAATCCGTACCAGTATCTTGCCATCGACATCACTCCGGCCCCAAACCGTGGGGCGGTAAGAAAAGACAAGAACCTTAATCCATTGAACAGCGACTTCGACCTCTACAGCATGGGCAAGGATGGCCGGACCGTCAAACCGCTGACCGGGGCACACGCCCGGGACGATGTCGTTCGCGCTGGAAACGGTCGCTTCATCGGCCTGGCGACCGAACACTGACGGCGAAAAGCACGAGACCGATTCCGTGGGGTTTTCCTTAGAGAGATCGCTCAGAAGCCGGATCGCCAGAAGGCTCTTCGTTCTTTTCCTGTGCGCAGCCCTTCTGCCAATAGCCGGCCTCGCACTGGTCTCGTACCAGCTGGTGAGCGAGTCGCTCACCAGCCTCAATCACGAACGGCTGCAGCAGGATGCGAAGAGCATCGGCATGGGGGTAATTCAGCGCCTGCGGATGCGCGAGGAAGCCCTTAAGGCCTTGCAGATGCAGTTGGCACTCTCTGGCAGGCTCCAGTACGCGACACCGCTTTCCATCGCCGATTCCAACCTCCGTGATCTCATACGATCGGCAAGCCTAGTCGATCAACAGCAGCTGAAAGGACTGACGGGAGAGCAACTAGAGCGCCTGGCCAGGGGGCACCCCGTGATGCAGATCACTCCCAGCGGAGATCCGATCATCACGCTGACGACCACCGACAGGCGGCGCTACCTGCAGGCAACACTCATCGGCAGTTCGGTCTGGGAGGACGACAACGAGCGGGAGCACTACTGCCTCCTGAAGTTCTCCGGCGAAGCACTTTATTGCAGGGCAGGTGCTCCGATGCCCAGTGCCGCACAATGGCCGGAAACGGGGCCGGCCCGACAGAATTCAGGCATTTTTTCCTGGCAGTTCGATGGCATCGACCATGTCGCGGCATATTGGCGAATACCCCTGGATTCGATTCTGGCGCACGAAGGGCTACTGATCACCGTCAGTGAGCGTCACGAGACACTCTTCTCTGTCCTTGGACAGTTCCGGCAACTCTTTCCCTCAGTCGTGATTCTCGCGATGGCATTGGCAGCCGGTCTTGCCATCAGCCAGATAAGACGACAGATGAAGCCTCTCGAGGATCTGGAGAGGCATGCCGCACGCGTTGCGAACGGCGATTTCAGCGGACGCCTGCAACTGTACGGAAAGGACGAATTTTCGCGGCTGGCGGACTCGTTCAACGACATGTCCGCGAGGCTGAACCAGAAGTTTCACCTGCTGGGAACGCTCGGCGAACTCGACAGAACAATCCTCGCGACTCCGGACAGGAATGTCGTCATTCGACTCCTTCTGGAGCAGGCCGGCAGCGCCGCGGAAGCTGATGAAGCAGGGATACTCTGGTTCGACGAGGCTGCAAACCTGCATTTCCGGACCGGGGCACCCGAGAAAACTGCCGGAACCGAGCGCAAGGGCCAGATCGCGGCAGACGCTTTGCTGTCAATCGTCGATATCAGCGCCCCATGGCAACTGGTCGACCTGCATCATGCAGATAACCGGCGCATACGGAAGCTGATGAGGGACAACATGGCGAAGCTGTACGTCTTTCCCGCACAAGTCGACGGAAGACTGGATAGCGTCCTGCTGCTCGCCTACAAAACCTCGCCTGCCGAGGAGAGCGAAGCCACCAATGCGGGCCGCAGCCTTGCAGACCGACTCGTTGCGACGGCGAAGAGCATCTCGATGGGAAACAGGCTCTATCATCAGGCGAACTACGACGCGCTGACCGATCTCCCGAACCGTGCGCTCCTGCATGACCGCATGGACCAGGCGCTAAAGCGCGCCGCCAGAGAAGATCTGTCTGTGGCGCTCGTCATTGTCGACCTTGACCGCTTCAAGGATATCAACGACAGCCTGGGACATTCAGCGGGCGACGCCCTCCTCGTCGAATGTGCTCGTCGAATGCAGGGAATTGCTCGGCATACTGACACCGTAGCGCGACTCGGCGGCGACGAGTTTGTCTTGCTGATCCCGGACCTGCCCCACTCCTCGGCGACAACGATCGTGGACCGCATCGCTTCCACACTGAGCAAGACGCTTTCCTGCCCGGTCGACCTCGGCATTCGGAAGGTCAGTGTCCCGGCCAGCATCGGTGTAGCGATGTATCCAGCCAACGGGGCAGATATTCATGATCTCTTGAAGAACGCCGATGCGGCAATGTACGAATCGAAACGCCAGCATCACGGACGCTATCGTTTCTACTCGGAAGAAATGAATGCCGAAATCCAGTCCCGATTCGAGATGATCCAGGAACTCGGCGGTGCACTGGAGAATGGCGAGTTTTTCCTGGTCTACCAGCCGAAGATCGACGCCTTGTCGAGTCAGGTCGTCGGAGCAGAAGCATTGATACGCTGGGCTTCCCCCCGACTCGGCCTGATCTCGCCACTGAAATTCATCCCGCTGATCGAGGAAATCGGACTCGAATGCCGCCTCGGCCAGTGGGTCATCGACGCCGCCTGCCGACAGATCGCAGACTGGACTGCCCGCGGCATTACACCCGTGCCGGTTTCCGTCAACATTTCCCCGGCCCATTTCCATTCGAGTGATCTCATAGCCGACGTCACCACAGCACTTTCCCGGAGTCGTCTCCCGACACATTTCCTGGAACTGGAAATACTGGAGTCAACGGCAATCGGCGAAACCGAAGTGATCCACGATACGCTGCAACGCCTGCGTACGATGGGCGTTGGCGTGGCGCTTGATGATTTCGGAACGGGATACTCGTCGCTCGTCTATCTCACGAAGCTCCCTGCCACCACGCTGAAGATTGACCGCGCCTTCATCGTCGACCTTCCGGACAACACTCACCAGAGGGCGATTGTCAGCCAGATCATTTCGCTTGCCAGAATCCTCAATTTCAAAGTCGTGGCGGAGGGCGTAGAGACCGGAGAGCAGGCCGAAGCGCTCATGCAGATGGGGTGCGACATGTTTCAGGGGTACTACTTCAGCAAGCCTCTGGAACCCGAGAGGTTCTTCGAATACTGCCGGAACTCCAAAGCACGGCCAGTGCCGCTTGCTTCGCAGTGACACACCAGCCCGGCCCTGCAAAAAAAACACGGACTGAATCGACGCGCCGAATTTCAGAAAACG
>JAFLDC010000337.1 GCA_017302775.1 Sphingomonadales bacterium | reverse complement strand
TCCCTTTCGGTTCGGCCCAGCTTCTTCTTGAGGAAGTTGTTGCGCACCCGATCCAGCTCCTTGGGATCGGAAAACGATACCAGCGAAGAATCGCGGTTGCGCAGGGCAATCCCGCAATAACGAACAATCCCGGCGATAATCGCGTCGTCCGCATTTGCGGCGTATTTCTTGACGTCTGCAGCCCAATCGGTTGCCATCTTACACTCCCTCGACCCGGCAATGTTCAATTGCCCCATTGCTTCGGCCCCCCGAAGCTCGGTTGCGGAACCTAGCTGATTCTCGCCCGTGGTCTAGGGCGAATCCGCGATTGCTCAAGCGGCCAGGCGCAGTTCCAACCGGCCCCAGATTTCGACAAGGGCCTTGGCCAGTTCCTGCATCATCGCCGCAGTATGCGCTGGACCCGGAGTAAAACGCAGCCGTTCGGTTCCGCGCGGTACCGTGGGGTAATTGATCGGCTGAACGTAGACGCCATATTCGGCCAGCAGGATGTCGGAAATTTTCTTGGCCTTGACCGGATCCCCAACCATCACCGGTACGATGTGGGTGGTGGATTCCATCACCGGCAATCCCGCGTCGCGCAGTTGTTGCTTGAGATAGGCGGCGGCGGCCTGCTGGCCTTCGCGCTCCACACTGGAGTTCTTGAGGTGGCGGACTGAGGCCAGAACCCCGGCCACCAGCACTGGTGAAAGGCTGGTGGTGAAAATGAAGCCCGGAGCATAGGACCGGATGACGTCGATGATCCGGCTGTCGGCGGCGATGTAGCCTCCCATCACGCCGAATGCCTTGCCCAGCGTGCCTTCGATGATATCGATCCGGTGCGCCGCCTCGTCCCGGTCGGAAATTCCGCCGCCGCGCGGACCGTACATGCCAACAGCGTGCACCTCGTCGATATAGGTGAGGGCATTGTACTTTTCGGCAAGATCACAAATCGCATGAATCGGGGCGACGTCGCCCTCCATCGAATAGACCGATTCGAACGCGATCAGCTTGGGCAGTGCCGGATCCTCGGCAGCCAGCAGTTCCTCCAGATGTGCCAGATCGTTGTGGCGGAACACCCGCTTTTCGCAGCCGGCGTTGCGGATCCCGGCGATCATGCTGGCGTGATTGAGTTCGTCCGAAAAAATCACGCAACCGGGCAGGATCTTGGCGATGGTGGATAGCGTGGCATCGTTTGAAACGTAGCCTGAGGTGAACAGCAGCGCGCCGTCCTTGCCATGCAGATCAGCCAGTTCGCGTTCCAGATCGACATGGTAGTGCGTGTTGCCGCCGATGTTGCGCGTGCCGCCCGATCCAGCGCCAACATCGTGCAACGCCTCTTCCATCGCGGCGATCACCTTGGGGTGCTGACCCATTGCAAGATAGTCATTGGAGCACCAGACGGTGATGTCCTTGGGGCCATTGTGTCCTGCAAAGCAACGGGCATTGGGATAAGCGCCCTTGTTACGCAGGATGTCGATGAACACCCGGTAACGGCCTTCGGAGTGAAGACGTTCGATCGCCTGATCGAAAATGTGATCGTAATTCACGTGACTGCGTTCCCCAGAGTGGCCGCCGTGGTTCGGCGCGCTCTACGCCAAGCCGTGCGTTATTGCCAGTCCTATCGCATTGCGCTGGATCAATCCAAAGTGGCGGCAGCACCACGCTGCCGCAGCTAGATCATGCCAGAATCTCGACGCGACCAAGCCCGTGGTCGGACAAGACTGGCCCAAGCGCCAGCAAACTTGGCTCGTCGCGCGTGAACAAGGCTGCGTCGGGTGCAGTGCGCGTGAATGCCTGATGTCGGGTCAGATGAACGATCCGCCGGGCGATCCCGGCCGCGCCATCGATGAAGCGGACATCAGGACCGAGCACCGCGCGCAGCTCGTCCCTGACCAGCGGAAAATGTGTGCAGGCCAGCACCACCGTATCGATGTCGTCGCCCCGCGGCTGATCGCGGAGCCCGGCTGCCACGCGGGTGTAGATGGCCGGATTGACGGCCTGGCCGCGCAGCTTGGCTTCGGCAGCGCCGACCAGTTCGCTGGCCGCGAACCGCAACAGAAGCTTGTCGGCGGCAAATTCTGCGGCCAGCCGGTCGACATATGGTTGCCGGATCGTCGCGGCGGTACCCAGCAGACCGATGACGCCGCTGCGGGTTAGTTCGGCAGCGGGTTTGATTGCCGGCACTGTGCCTACAACCGGCACATTCAGCACATCGCGAACCATCGCCAGCGCAATCGTCGACGCAGTGTTGCAGGCGATACAGATCAGCCGTGGATGATAGCGTTCGCTCAATCGTCCCAGCAGCCCGCAAACTCGCGCTGCGACTTCGGCTTCTGTCTTGGTGCCATAGGGCAAACCGCCATTGTCGGCGACGTACAGCACCGGCGCGGCAGGTAGGACGCGTTGCAACTGGGCGAGCACGGACAGTCCGCCAACGCCGGAATCGAACAGCAATACCGGCGCCGATGCGTCCATTTTAACTTATCCGCTTGCCTTGAACCGTTCCAAGGGGCTGTCCTTCTAGCTTTGCCCGTGCCAAAAAGAAAAGAAGGCAGGCCTGTGATGGAGTGAGGCCCAACGCGTGAGAGGCAGATGAATTCCATTTTTGCTGTGCTGCTCGGCTACCTGTTGGGATCGGTTCCGTTCGGACTGATCCTCACCAATCTGTTTGGTGATGGCAATTTGCGCTCCATCGGATCTGGCAACATCGGCGCGACCAACGTGCTGCGGACCGGCAATAAGGGCCTGGCCGCGGCGACGCTGCTGCTGGATGGCGCCAAGGGCTTCGCGGCGGTGTGGCTGGCTTGGCGATACTGGCCCGATGCCGCGGGCCTCGCCGGGCTGGGGGCGGTGCTGGGCCACTGCTTTCCGCTGTGGCTAAAGTTCAAAGGCGGCAAGGGGGTGGCAACCACGTTTGGCGTCACCTTGGCGCTTGGCTGGCCAATGGGGCTTGCCTACGCTGCCACCTGGCTTGCGATACTGGCCATAACGCGAATATCATCGCTGTCGGGCATGACAGCGGCTCTTGCCGCGCCAATTGGGGCATGGTTGGCCGGGCAGGCTCAGCTTGTCCCGATGCTGGCCGCCATCGCTGCGATCATCATCGTCCTGCACCGTGAAAACATCGGCCGGTTGCGGGCCGGGACCGAGCCGAAAGTTGGCAAGCGCGCGTGAGCGGGCTGAGCCAGGACGAGGCGTTTGCCCGCATCCGGTTGCTGCGTTCGCCAAATATCGGGCCGGTTTCCTATCGTCAGCTGCTGCACCGCTTCGGGACCGCCCAGATCGCACTGGATGCTTTGCCCGAACTCGCCAGTCGGGGCGGTGCGCCTTACCGCATAGCGCCGGAAGCGCTGGTGGCCAGGGAAGTGGCTGCAGTGCGGGCTTGTGGTGCACGTTACCTTTTTGACGACGGGCCAGACTATCCGGCGCTGCTGGCCCAGCTCGATAGCGCTCCGCCGATCCTGACCTGCCGGGGCGATACCGCACTGGCGGCCAGGCCGTGCGTTGCAATCGTTGGCGCGCGCAATGCGTCGGCCGCTGCGGTCAGGCTTGCGCGGCAATTCGCCAGTGACCTGGCCGAGGCTGGTCTGACGGTCGTATCCGGGCTGGCGCGGGGGATCGACGGGGCTGCGCACCGTGCCGCGATCGATCACGCCACCATCGGCGTGATCGCCAGCGGGATCGACATCGCTTACCCGCCGGAACATTGCGACCTGCAGGAACAGATCGCGCAACAGGGATTGCTGCTGGCGGAACAACCGCCCGGTACCGAACCGCTGGCACGCCATTTTCCGTCGCGCAACCGCATCATCGCCGGACTGTCAGCGGGGACCGTGGTGATTGAAGCAGCGCCCAAGTCTGGTTCGCT
>JAFLDC010000336.1 GCA_017302775.1 Sphingomonadales bacterium | reverse complement strand
GATTATGCGATGAGCGTGATCGTCAGTCGCGCGCTGCCGGACGTGCGTGACGGTTTGAAGCCGGTTCATCGGCGCATCCTGTTCGCCAGCCAGGAAGGCGGCTTCGTCGCCGGTCGGCCCTATCGCAAGAGCGCCAAGATCGTCGGCGACGTGATGGGCAACTATCACCCGCACGGCGACAGTGCGATCTATGATGCCCTGGCGCGGATGACGCAGGACTGGTCGATGCGGCTGCCGCTGGTCGACGGCCAGGGCAACTTCGGCTCGATGGACCCGGATCCGCCTGCTTCGATGCGCTATACTGAAGCGCGTCTGGCCAAGGTCGCCAATTCGCTGCTGGACGATCTCGACAAGGACACGGTCGATTTCACTGAAAACTACGATGGGTCTCGGCAAGAGCCAACCGTATTGCCGGCCCGGTTCCCGAACCTGCTGGTCAATGGCGCCGGCGGCATCGCAGTCGGCATGGCAACCAACATTCCGCCGCACAACCTGGGCGAAGTGATCGACGGCTGCCTAGCCTTCATCGAAAATCCGGCAATCACTTCGGAAGAGCTGATCGAAATCATTCCGGGCCCGGATTTCCCAACCGCGCCCATGATCCTGGGGCAGTCCGGCGCACGCTCGGCTTACTTGACCGGGCGCGGCTCGATCCTCCAGCGCTGCAAGCACGAGATCGAGGAAGGGCGCGGCGATCGCCGGTCGATCGTGTTGACCTCCATTCCCTATCAGGTCGGCAAGTCGGGACTGGTCGAGAAGATCGCCGAAGCCGCCAAGGACAAGCGGATCGAAGGCGTATCGGACATCCGCGACGAATCGAGCCGCCTGGGCGTGCGCGTCGTCATCGATCTCAAGCGTGATGCCACACCCGAAGTGGTGCTCAATCAGTTGTGGCGGCACACCCCGGCGCAGTCGAGCTTCCCGGCCAACATGCTGGCGATCCGCGGCGGACGGCCCGAAGTGCTGGCGCTGCGCGATTTCATCGCCGCTTTCGTCACCTTCCGTGAGGAAGTCATTACCCGGCGGACCAAGTTTGAACTCAACAAGGCGCGTGACCGGGCCCATATCCTGCTCGGCCTTGTCGTTGCGGTCACCAATCTCGATGAAGTGGTGCGGATTATTCGCGCTTCGTCCAATCCTGCCGCCGCACGCGAAGCCTTGCTGGCGCGTGAGTGGCCGATCGGCGACATTGCCCAGTACATCCGGCTGGTCGAAGCGATCGAGCCGGACGCGGAACAGACCGGCGGAACCTACCGCTTGTCAGAAACGCAGGTGAAAGCAATTCTTGACCTCAGGCTGCACCGCCTGACTGCCCTTGGGCGCGACGAGATCGGCGACGAACTCAAGGAACTGTCGCTGGCGATTGAGGAATATCTCTCGATCCTGGCTGACCGGGTCAAGCTGTACGGCGTCATGAAGGACGAACTCGCCGCAGTGCGCGATGCCTTCGCCACGCCGCGCGTATCGGTGATCGCGCCTGCCTGGGATGGTCTGGACGATGAAGATCTGATCGAGCGTGACGAGATGGTGGTTACCGTCACCATGGACGGGTACATCAAGCGAACCCCGCTTTCCACCTTCCGGGCACAGAATCGCGGCGGCAAGGGACGCGCCGGCATGGCAACGAAGGACGAGGATGTGGTGACGAGCATGTTCGTCACATCAACCCACAATCCGGTGCTGTTCTTCTCGACCGCGGGGAAGGTCTATCGTCTCAAGGTGTGGAAGCTGCCCGAAGGTGGCCCCGCCACGCGCGGTCGGCCGATCGTCAATCTCCTGCCCGCGCTGGACAAGGACGAAACGATCCAGACCGTCTTGCCGCTGCCCGAGGATGAGGCTGAATGGGCCAAGCTCTCGGTGGTTTTTGCGACGGCGAAAGGCAATGTCCGACGCAACAGCATGGAATTGTTCAGCAACGTCCCCAGCAATGGTAAATTTGCCATGCGGTTCGAGGATGACAGCGCGGACCGGTTGATCGGCGTCGCCTTGCTCGAAGCGACCGACGACGTGCTGCTGGCCACCCGCGCCGGCAAGGCGATCCGCTTTGCCGGGGATGAAGTGCGCGAGTTCCAGAGCCGTACCTCAACCGGGGTGCGGGGCATGACGCTGAAGGGCGATGACGAGGTTATCAGCCTGTCAATCCTGCACCGGGTCGGTACCTCCAGCGAGGAGCGCGAGGATTATGTCCGTTTCGCGCCATGGAAGGGCGAAAAGGAAGGGCAGCCAGCACTGTCAGCGGAACGGATGGCTGAGCTGGCTGCCCGCGAACAGTTCATCCTGACGGTCTGCGCCAACGGCTATGGCAAAATGAGTTCGGCATATGAATATCGCCGGACCGGCCGCGGCGGCCAGGGGATCACCAACATCGACAACATCGGACGCAATGGGCCGGTCGTCGCCAGCTTCCCGGCTACCCAGGCCGATCAGTTGATGCTGGTGACGGATCAGGCCAAGCTGATCCGGTTACCGCTGGAAAGCCTGCGGGTGATCGGGCGCGGCTCAGCCGGGGTTCGCTTGTTCAATGTCGCGGATCAGGAACATGTGGTCAGCGCGGTGCGGCTGGCCGATGACGGCGAGAACGCGGAAGACCCCGTGGATGGGGCTCCGCCGGAGGAAACCCAGGACTGATGGCGCTGCGGGTCGAACCCTCAGGCGGAGCGTGCGGTGCACGCGTTACCGGGGTTGATCTGGCGCAGCCGCTTGATGCTGACCTGGTCGCTTCGATCCGCCGGGCATGGCTGGAACACCACGTCCTGGCCTTTCCCGATCAGGTCATGGACGATGACGATCTGGAGCGATTTACGCTGGCCTTCGGCGGCTTCGGGAACGATCCGTTCTTCGCGCCGATCCCGGGGCGTGAGCATATTGCCGCGATCCGCCGCGAAGCGGACGAACAAAGCCCGCTGTTCGCCGAGAACTGGCATTCAGACTGGTCGTTTCAACCGCGCCCGCCCGCCGGAACATGCCTGCTCGCGATCGATATTCCACCGGTCGGCGGCGACACGCTGTTCGCCAACCAACATCTCGCCTGGGAAGCGCTGCCCCCCGCCAGGCAAGAACGGTTTGCAGACCTGATCGCAGTGCATTCGGCCCGGCTGCCCTACGCGCCAGATGGCACTTACGGAGCGCAGG
The DNA here is from genome assembly GCA_017302775.1 of Sphingomonadales bacterium. The sequence goes on along the minus strand of JAFLDC010000336.1, from coordinate 715 downwards.
ACAAGGGCCGGTCAATGGATATTCGCCCGAGCGAGGCGGCACTGGCCGTGCAGTCTCATCCGCTGGTTCCGGCGCACCCGGAAACCGGACGGCGCGGCTTCTTTTCCACCCTGGGCTATATTGTCGGTATCGAGGGTATGCCTGATGCCGAAGCGATCACCCTGCTGATCGAATTGCAGCAATGGCAGGGGGATGAACGTTTTGTCCATGCTCAGAAATGGGAACCGGGGATGCTGGTGATGTGGGACAACCGGGCGGTGCTACACCGCGCCACAGGTGGTTACGAAGGCCACCGGCGCGAACTGCACCGCACCACTATTGCGGCGTGGAACGGCGGCTAAGCTCACCCACAACGCCGGTGCAGATCAGGAACTGCCCAAAGTAATAAAGCGGCCAGATCAGCAGGTCCGGCAGCGGGCTTTGGGCCAGCGGCCCCATCCGCGAAAAAATCAGCAGATCGGATAGCACAAACATCACCGCCCCGATTCCGACGCGGTAGCGCGGGAAAGTGCTGGTCCAAGCACTGGCCGCCATGGCCGCCAGCCCCAGCGCGTAGAAGGCAATGCCAGGCGCGGCGGCGCGGTCCGCCGGAAGGAAGAAGCTGATTAGCGGAACCAGTATCAGCATAGCCAGCGCCGCGACCCGCTGCGACCCGGTCAGCCGGTCGCGGCGATGCCGCCAGTAGAGGTGGACTGCAATCAGATGCCCGATCAGA
>JAFLDC010000335.1 GCA_017302775.1 Sphingomonadales bacterium | reverse complement strand
GGGGTGAAATCGGCTTCGCGGTAATTGTCACCCAGATGCGCCTTGAGCTGGCCGGTGAGGTAGTCCTTGACCTTTTCCGGAGCGCTGCGGGCCTTCTTGAACATCAGATCCTGCATGAAGATGTTCTTGGCCCGGGTCAGCTTGTAAGCCAGTCCTTCCGGCAAAACCTTGCGCAGGCCGTTGGCGACGGCATCCTTGGCCGGGCGTGTCGCCATCCAGGTTGGGGTGCGCTGCAACATGGTGACGTGGCCCGCGCCGCTGTGCGCCATTGCGGGAACGATGGTCACGGCAGTGGCGCCCGAACCAATCACCACCACCTTCTTGCCGGCGTAGTCCAGATCAGCGGGCCAGAACTGCGGGTGGATGACCTGCCCTTTGAACGTATCGCGTCCCGCGAAGCCGGCATCATAGGGATCGTCGTAATCATAGTAGCCTGCCCCCAGAAACAGGAAGCGCCCACGCAAACGCTGGTGCTGCCCGTCCGTGCCTTCACAGATCACCGTCCAGCTGGCGGTCTTGCTGTCCCAATCGGCGCTGATCACTTTCTGTCCCAGCCGCATGGCCGGCGTAAGATTGTACTTCTCGGTAATGTCACGCAGGTAGTCGAGGATCGCCGGTCCGTCCGCGATCGACTTTTCATGCTTCCACGGTTCGAACGAGAAGCCCAGGGTGTGCATGTCGCTGTCGGATCGGATGCCGGGGTAACGGAACAGATCCCAGGTCCCGCCCAGATTTTCGCGCCGGTCGAGCATGACGAGGGTCTTGCCCGGGCATTCGCGCTTCATGTGAACGGCCATGCCGATCCCGGAAATCCCGGCCCCGATGATGATCATGTCGAGGCATTGTTCGATCGGCGTCACCGCGTTCATGGCTGGCTTCTCCCGTTAATTGACACTGATGTCAGTATTTAGCTGCGCGCCTAACATGATGGAGACGGGATTGCCAGCGTCAAGCCGCTTTGCCAAAGGGAGGAATGCCGATCATCGCCGCGCGCCGTTACAGCAAGGGAATGGCCACCGATCACCAACTGACGGTGGGCGGCCAGCCGCGCGGCAAAGTGCCGCCGGGCAGTTTTGACTGGATCGGCCTCGCCGACCCCAGCGAAGATGAGATGGAGCGGGTACGCGCCCAGTTCGGATTGCATCAGCTGGCAATCGAGGATGCGCTGAATCCCACCCAGTTGCCCAAGATCGAAACCTATGGGCAGCACCTGTTCATCGTGGCCCGCACCGCCGCGCTCGAATCCGGCGAAGTCATTGCCTATGGCCAGACCGCGCTGTTTCTCGGCACCGATTTCATCGTTACCGTGCGGTTGGGGTCAACCCGGGCGCATTCCACCCTGCGCGAACGGCTGGAGTTTCATCCCGAACGGCTGATCGAGGGGCCGGATTATGTCGCGCACGCCGTGCTCGATTTCATCGTCGATGGGTTCCAGCCGATCATCGAACGGTTTGAGGACGCCGTGCAGGGGATTGAGGAAGGGGCGATCGATTCGTTCCCGCAGCCTTCCACGATCCGCCGCATCTTTCGCCTGCGCCGTCAGTTCCGCCGCTTTTTGCGGATCGTCGGGCCGATGGAGGAAGTGTGCGAGCGGCTGACCTTTACTGACTTGCCGGGTATCGATCCGGGCGCGCGGATCTGGTTTCGGGATGTGCTGGATCACGTCCGCCGCACCATGATCCGCATTAACGGTCTGCTTGAAACGCTGGCGAGCGTGGTGGAAACTGCGGCCCTGCTCGAACAGCACCGCCAGGGCGACATGACGCGGCAACTCGCCGCCTGGGCCGCGATCCTGGCCGTGCCCACGGCGATTGCCGGAATCTATGGGATGAATTTCGATTATATGCCCGAACTGCACAGCAGATGGGGTTATCCGGCGGTATGGGCCGTGATCGTTACGATCTGCGGCGGCCTGTGGCTGCGGTTCCGGCGGATTGGCTGGCTGTAACCGCCGGGATTGCTGTGGACATGCCAAGCCGGATGTAGCGAATCTGTCAAACCACTGTCATAGCGCGGTCATCATCCTTGAGGGGGATTTGCGATGTTCGGTTGGTTTCAGCGTTTGCTGCCGCATTCCGGTGATTTCTATCTGCTGTTTGAACGCCATGCGGCGGCGATCGTCGGCGCGGCCGATGCTCTGGCCCAGTTGACGGCTGGGCAGGGGGATCGTGAAGCCCACTTTCGCACGATCCGCGATCGTGAGCACGATGCCGACGAGGTGATCCGTGAAACCCTGCACGAAGTCCGCCAGACCTTCCTGACCCCGTTTGATCGCGGCGCGATCACGGCGCTGATCGGTGCGATGGATGACACCATCGACGAGATGAACCGCTCGGCCAGCGTGATCGAACTGCTGGAAGTGCAAACGTTCGATCCGGAAATGAAGCAGATTGGGGTGCTGGTTCAGGATGCCAGCCGGCTTATTTCCGAAGCCATCCCGTTGCTGCGCGATGTCGAACGTAACGGCCGCCGTTTGCACGAGCTGACCGCCAAACTGGTGAAGCTCGAGGGCGAGGTGGATATTCTCCACAACACCGGGATGCGCAACGCCTTTCAGGCCCAGAAGCAAAAGCCCGACCCGCTGGCCTTCATCGTCGCGCGCGAGATTTACAAGAACCTGGAACGGATCGCCGATGCGTTCGAGGATGTCGCCAACGAAATCGACAGCCTGGTCATCGACCACGGCTGAGGCCATCACCTTTTAAGGGAGTACGGCAATGCACGAGCTTGCCTTTCCGCTGCTGGTCGGCCTGATTATCCTGGCGCTGGCGTTCGATTTCCTGAACGGGCTGCATGATGCCGCCAACTCCATCGCCACGGTTGTTTCCACCCGGCTGCTATCGCCGTTCTGGGCGGTGGTCTTCGCCGCATTCGGCAACTTCGCGGCCTACTGGCTGGTCGGCCTGCACGTTGCCGAAACGGTCGGCAAGGGGATCATCGATAAGGATGCCGTAACGCCGGCGGTGGTGTTCGGGGCACTGGTCGGGGCGATGTTCTGGAACATCGTGACCTGGATCAAAGGGATCCCGTCCAGCTCCAGCCATGCCCTGATCGGTGGCCTGCTGGGGGCAGGGATTGCGCATGGCGGCTTCAGCGTCGTCGAAAGCGCCGGAACGACCAAGACGGTCGTCGCGATTTTCCTGTCGCCGGTGATCGGCTTTGCCCTGGCAATGCTTATGGTGCTGCTGACATCGTGGTTGTTCAAGGGCTTCCAGCCGCGCCGGGCGGAAGGAGTGTTCAAGACCCTGCACCTGTTTTCCAGCGCAGCCTATTCGATCAGCCACGGCGGCAATGATGCGCAGAAGACGATGGGGATCATCACTGTGCTGCTGTACTCCACCGGCCAACTGAACGGGGCGTTCCATGTGCCCGAATGGGTGGTGATAGCCTGTTATGGCGCGATCGCAGCGGGGACGATGTCCGGCGGGTGGAAAATCATCAAGACGATGGGCACCAAGCTGACCAAGCTGAACCACCATACCGGTTTCTGCGCGAGCACCGCGGGATCGGTCGTGGTATTCGGAGCCAGCGCGATGGGTATCCCGATTTCCACCACTCACGCCATTACCGGCAGCGTGATCGGCACCGGCGCCGCGCGCAAGGCCAGCGCGGTACGCTGGGGCATAGCCGGGCGCGTGGTCACCGCCTGGTTTATCACCATCCCGGCCAGCGCGGCCGTCGGCGCGGTATTCTATACCCTGACCCGGGCGTTCTGAGCGAGCGCCCGGGCCGGAACCGGGTCAGCCCCAGCGGCGGGCGTTGCCGTTAGGCTTTTTGCCGCCCGCACCGCCGCGCTTGCGATCACCGCGCGGCTGGCCAGCGGCGGGGCGAACCGCATCACGGAGGACCTGAACCG
>JAFLDC010000334.1 GCA_017302775.1 Sphingomonadales bacterium | reverse complement strand
TTGGCGCTGTTCGGAAAATGATAGTCTTGCCTATGTTCTTGATAATCTAAGCGATCTGGTGGTGAAAGAGGTGCACGGTTCCGGCGGCTACGGCATGTTGATCGGCCCGACTTCGTCGAAACGTGAAATTGCCGAGTTCGCCCAAAAGCTTCGGGCCAAACCGGCAAACTATATTGCCCAGCCAACGCTGTCGCTATCGACGGTGCCAATTTTTACCAAGTCCGGTCTCGCACCACGCCATGTCGATTTGCGGCCGTTTGTGCTGGTTTCACCGCAGGGGATCGAGATTACACCCGGCGGGCTGACGCGGGTTGCGCTCAAGAAAGGCAGCCTGGTGGTCAACTCGTCCCAAGGCGGCGGGACCAAGGATTCATGGGTGCTGGAAGACTGATGTCCAAGGAAAACACATGCTAGGCAGAACCGCCAATGGCACCTTCTGGATGGCCCGCTATCTTGAAAGGGCTGAAAACAGCGCGCGGTTGATCGAGGCCGGGTTTCGCATGGCGCTGACCCGGGATGCGGCGACAAGCCAAGAGGAATGGCGATCGGTCATTACCACGGTGGGGCAGTTGCGTGCTTATGAAGCGGCACATGGCCACGATTATTCGGGTGAGCGGGTGTGGAACTTCCTGCTGCGCGACAAGGGCAATCCCGGCTCCGTCCTGGCGATGATCGAGGCTGCGCGCAGCAATGCGCGGTCGGTCCGCACCGCATTGACGCGTGAAGTGTGGGAGGCGGTCAACGAAGCGTGGATGGTGCTGAAGGACTTGCTGGCGCGGTCGATCAAGGAGCCGTTGCTGGGGCAGGTTCTCGCTACGATTCGTCGCCAGGCAACGCTGGTGCGCGGCGCATTTGATGGGACGATGCTGCGCAACGAGGCCTACAATTTTTCACGGCTGGGAACCTTCGTTGAACGGGGCGACAGCACGGCGCGGATCCTCGACGTCAAGTATTACGTGCTGCTACCCTCGCTGGCCTGGGTCGGATCGAGCCTCGACAATGTTCAATGGGAGAGCGTGCTGCGGTCGGTTTCAGGTGACCGGGCCTATCGTTGGCTCAATGCCGGGGCGATCGATCCGCGCGGGATCGCTGAATTCCTGGTGCTGGATCGGCGCTTTCCACGATCGCTGCATTTCTGCATCGACAAGCTGCGGTCCAATCTGTTCGGCCTCGCTCACCAGTACGGTTACGAGACTGAGGCGCATGAGATGCTGCGGGCATTGGGCACCCGGTTTCATGAATCGACTATCCAGGATGTGTTCGATGCAGGGCTGCATGAGTTCATCCAGGATTTCATCACCACCAATCAGCAGGTCGCCCAGGCGATCGAACGCGATTACCGGTTTTACGCCTGATGCGCCTAAGGATCGAACATACCACCCGTTATGACTTCACGCAGCCAGTGGCCCACGGCTTGCAGCGTTTGCGGATCACGCCCAAGTCGTCCCATGGACAGAAGGTGTTGGACTGGACGATGAACCTTGCCGGTGCAGTCCATGAGGTTGAGTATGACGATCATAATCACAACCGCACGGTGCTTGTTTCTGTTGAGCCAGGCGCGCGCAGCGTGGAGGTTCGCTGCGCCGGAACGGTGGTGACTGCTGATAATGCCGGTGTCATTGGCCAGCATTCCGGGCACATGCCGTTGTGGGCGTTCCTGAGCCAATCCGCTTTGACGCGGCCCGGGCCAAAAATCCGCGCAATCATGAACGGTTTTGACAATTCTTGTGATGATGCATTGGCCATGCTGCACCGGTTGTCGGCCGCGATTCTGGAGGCTGTGGCCTACCTTCCGGGTGAAACATCGGTACGGACCAGCGGCGAGGAGGCCGCTGCGATTGGCGCAGGGGTTTGCCAGGATCACGCGCATATCTTCATCGGCGCGGCGCGCGCGCTGGGTATTCCGGCGCGGTATATTTCGGGTTATCTGATGATGAATGACCGGATCGATCAAGAAGCCGGGCATGCCTGGGCCGAGGTGCACGTCGGGGCACTGGGTTGGGTCGGTTTCGACGTGTCCAACGGAATCAGTCCGGACGAGCGCTATGTCCGCGTTGCTACGGGCCGCGATTATCGCGAAGCGGCTCCGATCACGGGAATGTCATACGGATCTGGGGAAAGTCTGCTTGAAGTGAAGCTGGCGGTTGAACAGCAGGCGCTCGATCAGTAGGCGAGCCGGAGAAGGGGATCGCCAGGTGACATATTGCGTGGGAATGCTGCTCGACAAGGGGCTGGTGCTGATGAGCGACACCCGGACCAACTCGGGCGTCGACAACGTTTCGATCTTTCGCAAGATGCACTGCTGGTCGGTTCCCGATGAACGCATCATCACGATTATGACCGCCGGCAACCTGGCGACAACACAAGGTGTGATCAGCCAGATAGAGGAGCGTAACAAGGCGCATTCAGAGCGGCATAACTCACTGCTCGAGGCCGATACAATGTTCCAGGTCGCCTGCATCGTTGGAAAGTTGCTGCGTGACACCATCGCCGCGACCGACAAGCAGAATGGCGAGGAAGCAGCTGGCAACTTCACCGCATCGATGATCGTTGCGGGCCAGATCAAGGGCGGGCAGCCGCGCCTGTTCCTGATTTACCCGGAAGGCAATTTCATCGAGGCGAGCTTCGATACTCCCTTTTTCCAGATCGGCGAAACCAAGTATGGCCGCCCGATTATCATCCGTGGCTATGATCGCGACATGAGCTTCGAGGATGCGGTCAAGCTGATGGTGGTAAGCTTCGATTCCACCATCAAAGCCAATCTCTCGGTTGGCCTGCCGCTTGACCTTCTGGTGATTGAGAACGGCAAGTTTGCACCCGCGCACCAGCGTAGAATTACTGCACAAGACCCCTACTATCAGGCCGTATCGGCGGGTTGGAGCGAAGCGCTGAAAAACGCCTTCCACTCGCTCCCGGACTACAGCTTCTACAACGAATCCTAGGAAGGGGATTACCCATGGATCGTCGCCAGGTGGTGGGTGCCGCTCTGTCAATCGGGATGGGCGGCGCGTTGCAGGCCTGCGCAGAACCAGCGAAGGTGGAGACGGCGGGTTTCGAAATGCCTGCCGAGGCGGAACCGCATGAGCGCTGCTTCATGCAATGGCCGGTCAGTCTTGAAGTCTATGACCGGCCCTCCCTGCGCCGCGTGCAAGATGCCATCGCCCTGATCGCCAATACCATCAGCAGATATGAACCCGTCGTCATGCTGGCTGACGCGGGCAGTGCAATTGCCGCGCGCAAGAAACTGGGCCCCGACGTTGAAATCTGGGATATCGCGACAGACGATTTGTGGTGCCGCGATTCTGGGCCGACGTTCGTGCGCGGACCGGATGGCACGCTCGCCGTTTCGCATATCCAGTTCAATGGCTGGGGGCGCAAGCAACCGCATAGCCGTGATGCCAAGGTGGCTGAGCGTGTTGCCCAGCGCTTGGGTCTCAGGCTTATTCCTAGCGGGCTGATTGGCGAGCAGGGCGGGGTGGAGCATGACGGCAATGGCCTTCTGCTTGCCCATGCCAGTTGTTGGGCCAATCCCAACCGCAACAAGATTCCGCTCGCCGAGATCGAGCGGCGGCTGTTGCGTGCTTTGGGCGGTCAGAAGATGATCTGGGCGCCAGGCGTGATGGGCAAGGACATCACGGACTATCACATCGATGCTTTGGCGCGGTTCGTGGGCCAGGGTAAGGTGCTTATCCAGTTGTCCGATGACGTTGACCCAGACGACCCGTGGTCTGTCTCGGGGCATCAAACCCTCGGCATCCTCGCGCAATCGACAGACGCGACGGGGCACCCCCTGCAAATCACCCAACTGCCTGAGCCGACAACAACCAGAGTTACAAGTCCTGCTTTTGTCGCGAGTTACGTTA
>JAFLDC010000333.1 GCA_017302775.1 Sphingomonadales bacterium | reverse complement strand
GACGTTGTATGCTGGAAGCGCGGACGAGCGGCGTGCCCGCATCGCTGACTTGGCACTCCAGCCGTCACAAAAACCTAGGCTTGATCCATGATCGCGCGCGCACTGACCAGCGTGGCGGCGATGTTGATGGTGTTGTCTCCGGCGCGGGCAACAGAGGTATTGACCAGTGTCCCGACTGTTCTGGCCGCCGACCGGGCCTATATACTGGTGCGCATCGGTGAGCGGGTTCCAGGGGCGTGGAACCAGCTAATGCTCAGCCCCTATGACGAAATGGCAGAGGACTTGCGCGGTCGCGGTCGCGCCAAGGGCAATCCGCTGCCAAGCGGCGCGGACGACCGGGTACTGATCGGTCCGGGCAAGCCGCTTGGCGAAGAATCGCATGTCAGGACTTATCTGATCGCGATCACGCCGGGCCGCTATGTGTTGTCAAACAGCGCGACCACCTGCTTTTGCCTCGGGAGCTTTCAGTTCGAGGCCGCTGCCGGTCAGATCACCGATATGGGGACCATTTACATCGGCGCAGAGAATGGTTCTTCGCCGTGGGCAGTGCTGGCCCGGCTGCGATCTGCCCCCGATATCGAAGACCTGCCTTATGCCGTTGCCGACGCGATGGCGGTCTATCCGTGGAAGGAAGGAATGACAGTGCCTGCATCGCTTGTTACGCTGCCGCGCCAGCCAGCTACCTATCGCGCCGCGCCGCGCCTCGGTAATCATTTCGGGAAATTGCTGAACCGCGCCCTGCCGCTGGGAGGGCGGCCGTGATCGGCTGGATGACGGTGCTTGTCGCCCAGGCGGCAACGCCTGTCGCTGCACCGATAGCGACTACATCGACGCCGGTGCCCGAGTGCGCTCCAGGAGTTTATCTCGAAAGCGGGGATCCCGCGGCGCCACAATTGCAGCCGCTGGAAAACACGGCGATCGAATCGCGCAAGGTAACCAATCTTGGAGGGTTCATGTTCACCGGGGGAATTTCCGGTCTCAAGGTGAAATCGGTATTGCCCGGTCTGCGATCTACCCGGCAAGCCGCGTCGAAACGCCCGATATTTCGCTTCTGCTTCGCGGTAGTCACAGCGGAAAGCGATGGCGGCACTGGTTCCGGATATGTAGGCACCGCCCCGGCGGCGACCAGTCCGGTAGATTATCGCCTGGTGCAGTTTGAAACCAAGAAGGACCAGCGCGAATTGACCATGGCGAAATCGACCATGTTTCGCGGGATCAAGACGGTTCTGGCGGATTCGACCTATCGCTTTTCGGCAACCGAGGTCACCCCGGGGCAGTTTCGCGTAACCTTTGACTATGACCTGCCCCCGGGTGAATTTGGCTTTGTCCGGGCTTCGGGCGGGCCCCAGCTCAAGAAGCCGAAGAAGGGACAGATCCCCGGCGTCGGGGAACCGGGACAGCAAGTCTATGCTTTTGGTCTGATTGCCAGCTGATCTGTCATTCAACAAAAAAGGCGCCGGAGTATCCCTCCGGCGCCCTTTTCAATCCGGCCTTGCGGCGGGAAGTTAACCCTTGCGCGTTCCGCTCAGCGCGAAGCTGCCGAAAGCGCCGGCCTTGACGGTGCCGGTGATTGTGTCGCCATCAACGGTTGCTTCGCCTTCCAGCGTCATCGGCATCGGCACGGTCATCTTCATGGTCCAGGTCAGCTTGTTGCCATCGACCTTGCCGTTTTCCATTTCCATCGTGCCCATCGCGCCAGCATTGGTGCCGGTGAAGGTGTCGCCATCGACGTTGATCGTGACGTCGCTCTTCTGGTCGCCCATCGGGGTCTTGGTTACGCATTCATAGGTGCCGGCAACAGACATGTATTCTCTCCTCACTTACAGGGGGGTAAGTAACGCCATCACTCGCCTGACTTGGCAGCGGAGTCAACCGGGGTCGTCACCTCGATCGGCAGCCCCAGCTCCTTGAGCTGCGGTTCCACTATCTTGCGATCGCCCACCACCACATAGACGAGCCCATCGGGTTGCAGATACTGGCGCGCAGCATCGTCAATCGCCTTGCGATCAATCGCGCGGTAGCGGCTGGGCAGCGTTGCCTGGTAATCATCCGGGCGGCCAAGCTGCTGGTTGGTAACCAGCGCACCCAGTACCTGCCCATTGGTTTCATAACGGTTGGGCAGTCCGCGGATGTTGCCATCGGTGGCGCGGTTGAATTCGACCGTATCAACACTGCGCTTGGCCGGAAAACCCGCCATCTGGCTGCGGATTGCCGTGATCGCCGGGCCGGTTTTGTCACTCTGCACCGGGGCGGTTACCACCAGACTGCGCGGCCCCCTGGGGCTACGGATGGAAGAGCGCACGCCATAGGACCACCCCTTCTCCTCACGCAGATCAAGATTGAGCCGGCTCAGGAAGTTGTTGCCCAACACTTCATTGGCGAGGTCAAGCGGCTCCATCCCTTGATCGCGCCCCGTAAACGGCAGTACCCGTCCGGCGGCGATTACCGATTGCGGCGATCCGGGCCGGTCGATCAGTACGATCCGCGGTCGCGGCGCCGGGATTGCGGCATCCAGCGACTTGACCGGCTTGGGCGTGGCCGGGGCCTGCCAATTGCCGAACGATGCTTCCAGCATCGGTTTCAGCTGATCCATCGAAACGTCGCCGACCACGGTAATCACCATGTTGTCGGGCCGCAGCCACTTGTCTTTGGCAGCACGCAGCGTCGTCGCATTCTGAGCGGATACCGATTTGATGTCGCCCAGTCCGTCACTCGGCTGGCCATAGGGGTGCGCCGGGCCGAACAGGATCGGACCCATCGTCCGGCTGGCCAGTGCGCCGGGGCTGGCATTCGCCTGGGCAATGCTGGCCAGTTGCTGATCACGGGCCCGGCCGATGTCAGCATCGCGGAACGCCGGACGGCGGACCACGTCCGCCAGCAGGTCAAGCGAGGGCGCGAGATTGGCGGAAAGGGCCGAGAGCGACACGCTGGAACTGTCAATTCCGGTGCCGGTGCTGATCCGCGCGCCCAGTCGTTCCTGATCCTCGGCGATGGCGGTGGCATCGCGGCTGTCAGTGCCTTCGTCCAATACGTCGAGCAGGAGGCGCTGGGTGCCGGGCGCGTCGCTCAGGTCAGCCGCGTATCCGGCGTCGAACGTCAGGTTGACCAGAACGGTCGGTACCCCGCTGCGCCGCGCCAGCACGACCGGCACGCCGTTGGACAAAGTTGTCCGTTCGACTTTGGGAAAATCCAGATCCCCGACATCGGCAACCGCCGGAAATTCCCGCTTTAGCCCGGCCTGCAGCTTGGGTGCCGGTCTTTTTGCATCGGGTTTGGGCGCGGGCGAGCTGGCTTCGTCACCCCAGCCGCCCATCGTTTCACCCTTCTCCGTTCGGGTTCCCGGGGTGATCGTCAGCCCGTAAACCGGGCGGGTCAGCCAGCGTTGCAATGCGCCGCGGACATCACCAGGGGTAAGTGCCGCGGTCTGGGCAAGGTCTTTCTTGAACTGGTGCGGATCGCCTGAATACAATTCACCCTCTGCCAGCTGGCTGCCCTTCCCGGAAAAACCGCCCACTTGCTCCAGTGCAAAGATCTGGCCGGACACCGCGCTGGTGGCGGCACGCTTCATCTCGTCTTCGCTAGGGCCTTCATTGACCAGCTTTGCGATATTGTCGTCGAGCGCTTTCTCGGCGACGGCCAGGTCAACCCCCGGCTTCACCATCATGGTTATCTGGATTACGCTTACCTGCTCATACTGCTGGACCTGCGCCGAAACGCTGGTTGCCAGTTGGCGGCCGCGGACAAGATCGTTGTCCAGGCGCGAACTGGCCAGCCCGCCCAGAACACGCATGCCAAGATCGAGCGCGGGAGCATCCGGATGGTTGAGGGCCGGGCCGCTCCACGCGCGGTAAATTACCGTTTGGGGC
>JAFLDC010000332.1 GCA_017302775.1 Sphingomonadales bacterium | reverse complement strand
CGGCTGCGTGACAGCCGCCCCGGCGCGCAGAGTGCGCCACCGCGTTTAGGGGCGGATAACGCAGCGATCCTCGGTGCTCTGGGCATTGATGAAGCTGAACTTGTTGCGCTCAAGGCGCGGGGGGCGATCTGATCGTGTCGTCTGGCGCGGCCTTGCCCGGACGCTTCGCCCGGTTCAGGAGCGGCGCTGGCCATCGCCACCAGCCGGGCCGGCAGAACAGGAGCGCAAGGCGATGAGCGACCAGCCGGACCGCGTGTTCATCAAGGAGGAAGGCCCGCGTGAGGGCTTTCAGATCGAGCGCGGCGAGATCCCGACCGAGCACAAGATCGCGCTGATCGATGCGCTGTCGGACACCGGTCTTGACTATATTCAGGTCGCGTCGTTCGTACATCCTGGCAAAGTGCCCGGTATGGCGGATGCCGAGGCGGTGGTGGCAGGAATCACACCGCGCGAGGGGGTGCGTTACACCGGTTTGTGGCTCAACCAGCGAGGGTTGATCCGCGCAATTGAAACCCGGCGGCTTCATCTTGAAGGCAAATTGACACTCTATGCCTCTGATGCGTTCCTGCGTCGCAACCAGAACCGCGATCCGCAGCAGCAGCTCGCCGCGCAGCCCGAACTGCTGCGGATGTACCAGACACATTCCATCCCGGTCCGCACCGGGTTCGTCACAGCGGCGTTTGGTTGCAATTTCGAGGGCGATGTCATGCCCGAAAAGGTGGTGCATCTGGTCGGCCAGATGCGGACGATGGCGCGTGATGCGGGCGAAGACCTTTCGCTGATCGGACTGGGCGATACCATGGCCTGGGCGCATCCGGAACGTATCCGCCGCGTGGTGGGAATGGTTCAGGATGCTCACCCGGACGTAGCGCTTTCACTGCATCTGCATGATACGCGCGGCCTGGGCATCGCCAACGCCTATGCCGGGTTGCAGATGGGCGTGCGCCATTTTGACGCGGCGGTGGGCGGACTGGGCGGGTGTCCCTTTGCTGCGCATGGCGGGGCGGCGGGCAATATCTGTACCGAGGACTTTGTGTTGCTGTGCGAAGAGATGGGGATCGCCACGGGGGTCGACCTTGAAAAGCTTTGCGAATGCGCGGCGCTTGCCGAACGGATCATTGGGCACCCGTTGCCCGGGAAGGTCAAGACTGGCGGCAGTTTGAATGCGTTGCGTGCGCGCATTTCCGCAGAATGATCAGCAGGATATCAGCTGCGTGCCCGGCGCAACGCGGAACTGGCATCGGGCATTCAATTCCCCGCAGGCGGAGGCAGCCGACGAAACGGCTGGAGCAGGAGCCGGTCAAGCCACGCGTCGCGGGATGAGCGGCATTCGGCCAGCCCAAGGGGCATGCTTGTCTGTGGCCGGCTTGATTTGTTGGTATAGCTCGCAAACAGTCGGTCCCAGCACGACAGGTTGAAGCCATAGTTGCTGTTGGTTTCGGCGATGATCGTGGAATGGTGGATGCGGTGCATGTCGGGCGTCACCACCAGCCAACGGAGCGGGCGCTCAAGCCGCGCGGGCAGGCTGACATTGCCGTGATTGAACATCGCCGCGCCGTTCAGCACGATTTCGAACAGCACCACGGCAGCGGCGCTGGGCCCGATCAAGGCTATCGCAGCCAGCTTTATCGCCATCGACACTGCAATCTCGAGCGGATGAAAGCGTAGCGCCGTTGTCAGATCAAAGGCGGTATCGGTGTGATGAACGCGGTGCAGCCGCCACAACGCGGGAACGATATGGAACAGCCGGTGCTGGGCATAGATCGCCAGATCCAGCATAACCAAGGCCAATACCAGCTCCGCCCCGTCCGGCCAGCTGACCAGATTCAGCGCCCCCCAGCCTCGTAACTCCGTCCATGCGGCGAAGCCGGCAGCGGTGACCGGGAAGAACAATTTGAGCAGCAGATTCCCGGTCAGCAGCAGCGCCAGATTGTTGCTCCAGCGGATTCGCCGCGGCAGGCCGGTACGGCGCAGTGGTGCGATGGCTTCCCATATCGCCATGACCGCGAAGATCGTCAGAAAGGCGATCGTACGGAGGGCGTCCGGCTGCACCGAAGGAAAATCAGGCATCACCGCCCCCAAAGGTGCGCCAGGCCATCAATGTGCGCTGCAGGACGGTGAGCGCGCATAGCCCGGAATAACCCAAGGCGATTACCGCGAAACTCGAGGGAAGCAGGGTCATAGCGATGAAAACCGCGATCGTCTCGGCCCCCTCCGCCAGTCCCGTGTTGTAAAAGAAGCTTTTCTGGCCATGAGCTGACGTTACGAGTCCGCGCTTGCCGGCAATGATCGCAAAGGCCAGAAAACTGATGCCGGTGAGTGCGAAGCTGCCCACCAGCAACAATGCGGCAAGCAGGTTGTGGGGCGAGGCCAGGCCGAATCCCACCGGGACCGCAACATAGAACACGAAATCGCCGACAATATCGAGGAACCCGCCGAAATCGCTCAGCCTGGTTGCACGGGCAACTGCGCCATCGAGCCCATCGAGCAGGCGGTTGACGGCAATCAGGACAAGTCCGAGCAGAAAGCAGGATTGCGCAATTGCCGCGCCGGCCGCCAGTCCCACCGCGATCCCCGTCAGCGTGACGGCATTTGCCCCCACACCGATCCGCGCCAGCCATTGGCCCGCGGCGTTGAGCGGCGGATCGATCAGTGGGCGCAGGCGTGCGTCAAACATCGGACTAGACCGGGCTTACCAGGCCGATGACCGCTGCGCCCGTGGCCGAGGCAAGGTTGGTCAGGATCTGCACGATCCCGATCACGCTCCGTGCTTGCTGGAATACGGCCATCTGCTCCCGTCCTTGACAGCTCTATGCCATGTCGAACCGGAACTGGCGAGGCGGCATCGCTGCCGCAGATCCGTGTCAGCCGCGCCGCCAGGTGTGGTAGCGCTCCAGCAGCCCCAGCAGGCGCCGGGGTGCGCGCTTTTTCTTCCATTCCCCGGCTGCAAATTTGTTGGCCTCGGTCATGGTCGGGTAGGTGTGGATTGTCGCCAAGATCTTGTTCAGGCCCAGCCCGTGCTTCATCGCCAGAACATATTCAGCCAGCAGCTCGGCAGCATGCTCACCCACGATGGTGACGCCCAGAATCCGGTCTTTACCAGGCGGAGTGAGCACCTTGACGAAGCCTTGCACGGCGCTTTCGGTGATGGCGCGATCAAGCTCGTGCAAGGGGAACAGCGTCACTTCGTGTGCAATGCCCTGTTCTGCCGCTTCCTGTTCATTGAGGCCGACCCGCGCGATCTCCGGATCGATGAAGGTAGCCCGCGGAATGACCCGGTAATCTGCCTTGAACCGCCAGAACTGCCCGAACAGGGCATTTACGCTGGCGAACCATGCCTGGTGCGCGGCGGTATGCGTAAACTGATACGGCCCGGCTGCGTCGCCCGCCGCATAGATATTGGGGTAGAGCGTGGCGAGGTATTCATCGGTAACGACCGTCTGCTGCGTTTCGATGCCCAGATCTTCCAGGCCATAGCCGGTCAATCGTGCCGCCCGTCCGATTGCCACGATCAGCGCATCGAACGCGACAGCCACTTCGCCACCCTTGGCTTTGGCAATAACGCACTTCTCGCCCTGGCAATCGACCCCGGCCGCTTCATGCCCGGTCAATACGGTAACCCCCGCAGCAGCGAGTGCGCCGCGCGCCAGTTGCGCTACATCGGTGTCTTCACGCGGAAGCAATTGTGCGCCGCGTTCGATCAGGGTGACGTCGGCGCCCAGACGGGCAAAGGCCTGCGAAAGTTCGCAGCCGATCGGGCCGCCGCCCAGAACGACGATCCGCCGTGGAATCGCGTCCATCTGGGCAAACGCGTGCCAGACGGTGTCGCTGGTCAGAAAACCCGATCCCTGCAATCCCGGAAGGTCGGGAATCACCGG
>JAFLDC010000331.1 GCA_017302775.1 Sphingomonadales bacterium | reverse complement strand
CAGGTGGCCCCGGCACCGGCGTCAGCTTTATGGATCTGGGCACGATTACCGCCAAGAGCGGCGAATTCAGCTTCCGGATCGACCTTACCAATTGCGGCAATGCGACGATGCATCTGGTCGATGCCTATCGCCATGATGGCGGGTGGCGGCTGATGGCCAATGGTCAGGGTTTCAATGGTGGGCTTGGGGTGATCGGGTCGCGGATCGGCGTTCACCTTGACAGCAACCACGGAATGCCTGATCCGCCACCGCATTCAGGGCCGGGTTATGGCGGCGATGATATGCGTGTGCGGCCACCGTCCGGCAGCACTTCATCCGGCAGTGGCTTTGTCATCGCGCCCAATCATGTGCTGACAAACCATCACGTGATCGACCACGCCCAAACGATCGAGATCAGCAACGGGCGCCGCACCTCCGCAGGACGGGTCGTGTTCTCTGATCCCCAGAACGACCTGGCGCTGGTCGAAACCACGGAGCGGTTCGAACAGCTTGCCCAGTTTCGCGACGGGATCGAGCTTCACCTTGGCGAAGACGTCGTGCTGGTCGGATTTCCACTGCAGGACCTGTTAGGCCAGGGGCCACAGGTAACCGCCGGGAATGTATCTGGCCTGTGTGGTTTCGCCAATAACGCCGCAATTATGCAGTATACCGCGCCAACGGCCAGCGGGGCATCGGGCGGTCCGATTCTGGACAGCGCCGGGTTGGTGATCGGGGTGGTTCGGGCCGGGCTGGCACATGACCAAATTCGCAGCGCCGGATCGACGTCAGAGAACATCAATTTCGGGGTCAAAGGCTCGGTCGCGCGCGCGTTTCTCGATGCGGCGGGGCTGGCTCCACAGACCAGCGCAGCCGGCGTAACGCGATCACGCGCTGATATCGCGCGCGAGGCGCGCGGTTATGCCACGTCCATAAAGATCACCCATTAGCAGCGTCTGGCCAGCTGGCTGACGGCAGAATTGCCGAGCTGCCCTTGGATGTTGGGGGCGCCATCGCTATTCATGCCTGAAAGTGAGAATTCCAATTGCCCCAAGCACGCGTTCTTGAACAAGGTACTGCTTTGCCCAGCCACACTCGCCTTGTCGCTCTGGAAAACGGCAACCTGCATCTGGCATGGCGGGAAGACGATTGGCCGCTTGATCAGCTGTGTGGATTTGCCGAACGTGACAATCGGCGGCGCGGGTTTCTGATCGTCTCGCGGGTGCTGGGTCGCCACGTGCCGGCACGGCCTTCGCTCATCCGCCAGGCCAGCAATGCATTGTCCCGCCTGGTTCCGGCTGACCTGCCGGGTCCGGTGTTGGCCATAACACTGGGTCAGACCGTTCATGACGGATGGTGCCGTGACACGGGCCGCGGCGATGCCCTGTACATCCATTCGACCCGTCAGAAGATCGGCCGCGAACCGCTGTTGCGTTTTAGCGAGCCACACAGTCATGCCAGCGCTCACCTGCTCTATGCGCCCGAAATGATCGACGGGGAAAACCCGCTTGCCGATGTTCGCAGTCTGGTGCTGATTGACGATGAAGTCACCACCGGACGCACCTTCGTCAACCTTGCCACCCAGCTGGCCGCCGTTTTGCCACAACTCAAACAGATCGAGGTGGCCGTGCTGACCGACTGGAGCGAAGGCTCGTATCATGCCGACATGCCTGCGCCGGTATCGTCGCATGCGTTGCTGCGCGGCAGTCTTGCCTGGGAAGGACGGGAGCCCGCGCCGTCCGTCGCGCTGCCGCCTACCTGTCAGTTGGGTATCCTGCATCAGCGCCGCAATCTGGGACGACTGGGCTGCAAGCAGCTTGAGCTCGATCTCAGTCCTTATTGCACCGCATTTGCGCAAGACACACCGCAAAGCCTGCATGTGATCGGAACCGGGGAGCTCCACTATCCGGCATTCCTGCTGGGGGAAATGCTGGAAGACCTGGGCCACGACGTGATGGTGCAGGCAACCACGCGCAGCCCCGCGAAACCGGGCGGTGAAATCTGCTCGGCACTGGTTCTTCAGGACAACTATCACTCCGGGGTGCCGACCTTCCTTTACAACGTCGATCAAACTGCCCACCGCCGCCGCATCGTTTGCCACGAGACGCCCGCCAATATGCTTGATCCGGCGCTGCTTCGGCAAAGCGATGCCGTGCCGATCAATTTTGGCGCGCCATGAAGCCACGCCTGATTGCCCTGGTCGATCTGGATGACAGTCTGTTCCAGACCCTCCGGAAGTGCCCTCCCGATGTGGCAACACATGATCTGTCGGTCATGGCTGTTGATCGGCAGGGTAATCCGCTGAGCTTTGCGACCCCGCGCCAGAAAAACTGGATCGACTGGCTGCAGGAAAGCACGGTGATGGTGCCGGTAACTGCTCGCAGCTTCGACGCGCTATCGCGGGTGAACCTGACATTCGAATATGCTGTGGCGGCGCACGGCGGCATCATCCTGCGCGGCGGCATGCTGCCCTGCCAAGGCTGGCATGACCGAATGACTGCGGCGGCGGCATTCAGCAAGACGGACCTTGATCGTCTGGCGCATCTTCTTCACGAAGCAGCGCAGGCCTGCGGGGAAGATATCAACGTCAGGACCATCAGCGAAGGTTCGCTGCCGCTTTACCTGGTGGCCAAGCATGTCGACCCGGCGCATGAGGCCGCCCTGCACGCGCTCGCGCACGACTTCCGCAGCGACGTGCCGTCTGATTGGACGTTTCACATAAACGGCAACAACGTTGCATTTCTGCCGCCGTCCCTCGGAAAGCATCATGCCGTCGCGGCCTTGCTGCCCGAGTTGCGGAGCGTTTATCCCGATCTCCCCGTTCTTGGCTTGGGTGACAGCCTGACCGATGCACCCTTCCTGGCGCTGTGCGATTTTATTGCCATGCCCGGCCGCTCGCAGCTGGCCGGGCATGCGCTGCACGGGCTGTTGCCAACATGATCAATCACTTTTCAGGCAGTTATGATCCTGCTGACGTCCAATTTCTGCTGACGCCCCTTGATCTTCCGACGATCAGCATCGCTGAGAAGGAAACCTTGCTGCGCGGCCATCGCAGGCACTATTCCGAAGTGCTGTCGGCCGAGGCTCCGCCCAGCGCGCAATATCTGGCCGCATATCACGCGGCACTGGCAGCCAATGGCGCAAGACTGGCGCGAGACATCGCCAGCCTAGCGGCAGCGCTGGCCCGGCGACCGGTGTCGCCGGCAGGACTGGCCTTGGTCTCATTCGCACGGGCCGGCACCCCGATCGGTGTACTGCTTCGGCGCGCGCTGGCCCGGGCCGGAAGGGCCGCCCCGCACTACTCCATCAGCATCGTGCGCGACCGTGGGATCGATCCCACAGCGCTCGACCATATTCTTGCGCGCCATGCCGCCAGCGATCTTGTCTTTGTCGATGGCTGGACCGGCAAGGGAGCCATTGCCCGCGAAATGCGCAATTCGGCTGAACTCGCTGCGCGCGACATCAACCCCGCTCTGGTCGTTATCGCCGACCCAGCCGGGCAGGCTGATCTGGCTGCCACCGCCGATGACTATGTGATTCCGTCTGGCATACTGAACGGTATCATCTCAGGCCTGGTCAGCCGATCGGTCATTATCCCGGATGCGCCGCCTGGCCAGTTCCACGCATGCCGGGCCCTGCCCGAACTGGCTGAGCATGATCTCAGTCGGGCCTTTGTTGATCTCATCGACAGGCTGGCTGAGCAGATTGGGCCCGTCCCGCCAGCGGACTGGCCGCAAGCGCAGCGGACAGAACGCGCTGCGGCCTGCGCGAGGATGATCGCCCGGTTGAGCGCCGATCATGCGATCACTGACATCAATCACATCAAGCCCGGTGTGGCCGAGGCGACCCGCGCCGTCCTGCGGCGTGAACCACGGGCCGTGCTGGTTTCGGGCGAGGCCGATGCTGCGC
>JAFLDC010000330.1 GCA_017302775.1 Sphingomonadales bacterium | reverse complement strand
AGTACATCACCCTGGCGGTGGGCGATGCGTTGGTTGCGCAGGTTCCGGGGCTTTTGCTGTCGATTGCGGCCGCAATAATCGTCACCCGGGTATCGGATAGTCGTGATCTGGCCGGTCAGATCGGCGGTCAGCTGGGCAATCCGGGCACTTGGCTGCCCGTCGCGGTGATTCTCGGTGCGATCGGGGTGATTCCGGCGATGCCACAAACCATATTTCTGCCCGCCGCCGTACTGGCCGGATGGATGTGGCATGCGCTGAAACGACGCGCGGCCCGCCCGGTTCCGACCATTGCCGCGCCGTCGCTGCCAGACACCGGACATATCGCGCTCGAGGATGTATCCGATCACACCCTGGTGACGGTCGAGCTTGGCTATGGCTTGGTTCACTTGGTTGATGATCGGCGTGGTTCGCCATTGGTGGCGCGGATCACCGGGGTGCGCAAGCAGCTCAGCCAGGCACTCGGCTTTGTGGTACCGCAGTTCCGGGTCCGTGACAGTCTTGAAATTTCGCCTAATGACTACAGCATTTTACTTGGCGGAGTGCTGATTGGCGGCGGCAACCTGCGCCCGGACAAGGTGCTTGCGATCGACGCCGGTGAGGTCCGCGACGGTGCCGGCATCACGGGGGAGCAGACGCTCGATCCCAGCTTCGGCTGCCCGGCGGTATGGATCGATCCTGCCCAACGCGATCTGGCAATTGCCGAGGGTTATCTCACGGTCGATTCATCGACTGTGATCGCAACTCAGCTCAATCAACTGCTGAGTGATCGTCCGCAGGCACTATTCGGGCCCGAAGAGATGAAGGCGATACTGGAGGCGGTAAAAGAGCACTCCCCCGGATTGATCGACGCGCTTTACCCACAGCCGCTTAGCCTTGCTGCCCTGACGCGCTTGTTCCGGACCTTGCTGGAAGATGGGTTGCCAATCGGGCATCCGGTACCGATCCTGTCCGCTTTGACCCAGGCGGTGCAGCAAAGCCACGAGCATGAGCGGCTCATCGAACTCGTTCGGATCGAATTGGGCGGGCTGATTGTCAGCAGTATCGCCCCACCCAACAAACGTCTGCCGGTGCTGACGCTTGATGCCCAGCTGGAAGCAGCAATTGTTTCCGGCCTGGTCGACCCGGTCAATGGCCAGCCTGTGATCGAACCCGATCTGGCCCGCAACATCGGAGATCACGTCGCTGCGCTGGCAGCACAGCGCAGCGGAGAAACCGGGCGGCTGGCGCTGATCGTTCAGCCGCGCGCGCGGCGCTGCCTTGCCAGCTTGCTCAGGCTGCGCGCGCCCGGCGTGCAGGTGCTGTCCATCGCCGAATTGCCAGCTGCACAGCCGATCGAAGTGGTTGCCGTCATCGGGGCTCCGGCGCCAGCCGCGCTCGAATTGCCCCCCGGAAATTCCGTTCCTGAAACCGAGAGTGCATTTGCATGATTCACGATCACAAGAGCCTGCTCAAGGGCAACCCCATAAGTGCCTACCGCGGTAACAATGCTGACCGCATTCGGCGATTCGTCCCGATGGTTCGCCGCCTGGCCTGGCACGTGCATGGCGGAGGCAGGCAAGGGATCGAATTGGATGATCTGATGCAAGCGGGGATGGTGGCACTGACAGAAGCGGCTCAGCGCCATGCCGGGCCCGGCGAAGACGGCTTTGCTGCTTACGCCAAGCTGCGTGTGCGCGGCGCGATGATTGATCTTGTGCGGCGGCAGATACCATTGTCCCGCGGAGGGGCAGAGCGTCGCCGACAATTGCGCGATGCCGAGACAGGATTGCGTACAAAGCTGGGCCGGCCGCCGAGCGCAGCCGAATTGGCTGCCGCTTTGCATCTGACCCAGGCGGAACTTGAAACAGTGCGGCTTGCTGCCGAGCCCGTTCAGATTGAATCGATCGACGAGACGTATTCGGACAGTGATTCGGCCTTCGCCGATACGCGGCCAGACAGCTTTGCCGTGCTTGCAGATGAGGAAATGCGAGAATGTCTCGCAGATGCAGTTTCACACTTGCCGGAGCGGCTGCAATTGATTGTACAGCTCTATTTTGTCGAGGAGCTGAACCTGGCGGAAATTGCTGAAACTCTTCAGATTTCGGTACCACGTGTTCACCAGTTGAAGGCGCAGGCAATCGACAGGCTACGCGCGGCCTTGGCGGACATTGCGTCCATCATCTGACTTGAACTTTGCAAACGGCAGGCGCAAGGCGTGCTCATGTCCGCTTGCGATACCTGTATTGTCCGCAACCGTGCGATCTGTTCCTCGCTTGAGGGCGTCGAGTTGCAGGCGCTTAATGCCATTGGCCGTCGTCGGACGCTTGAGGCGGGCGAATCGCTGATGTGGGAGGGGGAGGATTCTGTCCTCGTCGCCAACGTCATTGACGGTGTGCTCAAACTGTCGACCGGGACGGAAGACGGGCGCGAGCAGATCGTGGGCGTTGTTTATCCGTCCGATTTCATCGGCCGACCGTTCGGGGCGACTTCAGGTCACGGGGTGACCGCACTGACCGACGCGAAAGTCTGCGTCTTTTCACGTCGGGATTTTGACGCATTTGCGCGCGATCATCCCGCGCTGGAGCATAAGCTTTTGCAACGCACGCTGGCCGAACTCGATCGGACGAGACGATGGATGCTGCTGCTTGGCCGCAAATCAGCAAGCGAAAAGCTTGCAACGTTCCTGCTGGAAATGTCTGAACGGCTGGTTCAGCCCGGTTGCATAGATGCCCCCGACTTGCCGCTGCGCCGGTTTGCTTTGCCATTTTCGCGCCAGCAGGTGGCTGACGTGCTGGGACTGACAATAGAAACTGTCAGCCGGCAGTTTACCCGGCTCAAGGCAGAAGGCGTGATAGACTTGCCCTCGCGTAGAGAGGTCGAGATTCTCAATCGAACCGCGTTGCAGGCAGAAGCGGGCTGAGCCGAGCTGGCGCAGCCCGCCTGCTTTGTCAGAAACGGAAGTATACGCCTCCCGATACCACCCACGGATCAAGCTTGTGGTCGGTCGACAGAACTTCCGTCGTGCCGGCATAGAAGTGCGTGGTTGTCTTCATGAAGTACTTCTTGGCATCAAGGCTGATACCCATGCCCGAAGCGTTGACGGGCACATCGACGCCTGCTTGCAGTGCAAAACCAAGCTTGTTGTCCATCTTCAAGCTGGTCGCGCCAAGTGCCTGCGGCACCGTGCCGGGCTTTTCGTCGAAGTAGAAGAATACGGCCGGACCGGCGCCGACGTAAGGCTTGATGGCGCCGGCATCGAGGTGCGCTTTCAAGGTTACGGTGGCGGGCAGGATCAGCACGTGGTTGGCAATATTGGCCCCTGCGATGGAACCGGTGCCCGTGACGGTATGCTGGGTGAAGCAGCAGATCGTTTCGACCGATAGGTTCGGCGTTGCGAAGTATTCAACCGCCAGAGTCGGAACGACATTGTCATTCGCCTTGGTTCCGGGCGTCGTACCCAGTGCGGTTGCTACGGCCGGTACGGCGGAATTGATCTTGTCGATCTTGCCGTCGGGCAGAACACCGGTAGCCAGTACTTTGATCTGGAGCTTGCCTTCGGCATTGCCGGCCTGCGCCGGAGTGGCGAGCATGGTCGCAGTTGCCAGCGCCACGGCGATCGTCAGCTTTTTCATATGTCCCTCATAATGCACCGCAGCGGCTGCCCCTTGCAGCCCAGGGTTCTTGCGGCGTCGCCGGTCCCATTCGCCCATGCTGCGCTCGCAAACATTGATCCGGCGCAAATTTTTGGCAGTTTTCAGGGAAGCTCCGTTTGGCCCAGCTAATTTGATCCCGGTCAATGCCGCAGTGTAATAAGCGGTGGAAACGAGGTAGGAAGAAGTATATTAGCTAGTTCTGACTAAACCCATCTTGAGGGGAAGGGGCCAATGGAATCTTT
>JAFLDC010000033.1 GCA_017302775.1 Sphingomonadales bacterium | reverse complement strand
GCCGATCTCTTAATTTTCGACTCGATTACCGAAGCGGCAAAAGCAAAAAAATCAATGCCTGCTCGTCAGGAAATTCGAACTGACGCTGGTCATCGCTTTCTTTGCAAACTCGGCTTGGCGATAGGATGCCAGCTGCTCGGCACAAAATTTACCCTGCATCCCGACGGGGAAGTTCTGCGCCGCGCGTTCCGCGAAGCAGACCTGCAAAAACGGCAGCAGATTCCGATCCGGGGAAGTGGCTATTTCGACGGGCGCGGTTCTCCAATTGGCATCCTTGGTTGGCCAGGAGCATGGGTTTTGCTCGTTCAGATTATCAGGGGAACACTGGCCCTTGTGATCGTCTCGCCTTCAAAAATGCCGATGGCCATTTCTATAACAGCTGACGCAATTCTCATTGGACAACTGCCGTCAGAATTCAATGAGGGGCTGGTCTAGGTCGCCGTTCCGACGTTACTCAAAGCAGTGGGGCCGATATCTTTGCCTCAGTACGCTGCACATTTGGCAGGCGCTCTGCTTAACCCGGATCTGATCGAACTGGATGCTGCGCGCATCGACCCTGCAACATTGCCGGCTTGCTGAGTAAAACCAGCCTATCTTATTTGGCGATTGAAAAAGCCTGAGCTTTGACAGCTTGCACTCCATCAACACAGTGTTCGTCTGCGCGACTTGATAGCAAGTTAACGAATTCGACCAAATCCGGCTTCGTTCCGTCCACTAGGCTACCCTTCAGCGGAAGGCCAATATCTACCAGCAGGTAGAGCCCGTGGCGCACACGATGATCTCCAATAGGGTATTGATCGACCAGTTGGCTCTTCACCTTGTCCAGCAGGACATCTCGGTTCCACCGATGGGCCAGTTTGATCTCGATGACCAACACAGCGTGATCGCCGCCCTTCAATTCAATACGCAGGTCAGTACGCTTTTCTGCCCGAGTCACCGTTTCCTGTGTGATGGATGCCCAACCGCGTATCCTGACGTCCAGCTCATGGCCCAGCCAAGCTCGGAAATCGCTTTCATCAGTAGACGTGTTGAACAGAGCTCGCCGATCAAACTCCGACACATTTAGTCCGCAGCAGATGGCATCGATTTCAGCGGTCACTCGAGCCAGCAGACCATCGCCATTCGTTGGGGCGAGGGTTCCCTTGAGCGCAAACTGAGACAGGTTTTCAACCGACCATGCCGTCGGCTGCTTTGCGGAACGCGCGTGGCTGGCAAGCCAGCGCTCCGCCCACTCAGGGTGGCTGGGGGCGATTCTGGCACTGACGAAGGCAACTAATGCTTCCCGTCCGGCGGCGCTATAGTCTGCGCCGAGATAGTTTTCGACCGAGCGCCTGACATCCTCCATTTCACGACGAGGCGTCACGGTTTGCGTGCCCTCTTTCGACGGCTCGCCATCGGCCAGCCGAACGAGGTCATGCACCAAATTCGCCAACCGAAGCCGCAGGCTAGCCGGAAGATCGACCAAAGTGGCTTCGGTCCGGTTCCAACGTCCACCCAACAGTTTGCCGATGGCGTTCAACGCAAAGAATTCGCAATCGGGATTGCCTCGCCAGACATTTTCAAGCCAATCGACCAGGCAGTGTACCGCCTCGACATCGTATCGTCCCCAAATTTCGATCCATTTCAGGCCGCGTCGCCACTGGCCTTCATAGAAGGCTTCGAGCGTGCCGCGCCTTGCCAGGGAACACAGACGATCCAACAAATTCGGGTCCGACTGAACTATGTCAGCCAAGGGTACGATGTCGGCTCGGCACATGGTTGTATTGCACTCGGCCCAGGCCAGAATCGCAGGCGCCACTAATGATCTGCGTGCGTCCGAAAACCGGTGAAGTTTCCACAGCGGTGGATTGGAATGCTCTGGCTCGTATGGCGCGCGTTTCGTCAGCTCCGCGATAACGACAGACTCTACCGATTTGACCCAGAATTTCTGGTCCGAGTCTGCGAGTGCATCAGCCCATGCGGGGCTTTCATCGCTTTCCCAAATATCCTGCTGGATCGCCGCCAGCCTGACCGGCTCCGGCAGGCTTTGAGAGTAGTCCGCATCAGACTCGTGGAGCCAGCCCAAGCCTGCGTCGTTCAAACGCCGGATTTCGGATCGGTAGAAGATATCAGGCGATATCTGCGCAACCCAGCGGCACGCAGCATTGACGAGTGTCCTGCCAAAAAGCCTACCGTGCCGTTGTATCATTTCTGCGCGAGTCATTTTCTCGTCGCGATCACCGAAAATGAAGTGAATGGCTAGAAACGGCCGCGTACCGTTGTTCAACTTGCGCCAGTCGCGCAAGAGGGCCCAACGCCATGCCAGTCGGTCTTGCGCATCCCGCACGATCGATTTGGCCTTGAACCGGATATGCCACCAGTCGTTGTAGGTATATCTGTACCAGATTCGCCTCAGCCAGCCAAAGGGACGCCAGCGGACCACTTTCAAACTGTGCCAGTCGACTCCCGATTTTTGACGCAGGGCGGCCCAGCCAAGCTGGAAGCAGAGTTTCCGGTGCTGCATGCTGGAAACCGGACCGATCCAGCGCATCAACAAGTCGGTCCAAAGCTCCCGATGCTCGACCGCCGAATTTGCGTAGCTGAGTAGCGCAAAATCGATGTCAGCAGACAGCGCGGCCGGGTTCTTTGTCCAAGCAAGCTGCATCATTTCATGAAGACCGATGAGGGGGTGATGCGCTTGGGTAGCATTCACGGCGGCGATGATGAGCTGCTGCCGAACGGCCGGTGACTTGCTCAGCGCTTCCGACATCCTTCCCCATTCTTCGCGGTCGCGATCCAACCGGGAGTAACGGCTGGCGGTAAAGCACCAGTCGATGCTTTCAATCCGAACGGCGTCCGGGAACTCCTCGATGCCGCGTGCGATTGCCGCACACAATCCATCGAAAAGCAGGCTTGTGCGCGTCGTCTGCTCCGGCGCGTGGTGGCTGAAGTGGTTGGACGGCCGACTTGTCCAGCACAGACGCTCCAGCCCATCGATCAGACGCAGCAAGTCCGCCTGCGGCGCGTTTTCGGATAAGACAACGAATATCTCGGCATCGAGGGCAAACTCCCGCCCCGTGACTTGACCGAGCAGGCGGAGCATCGTTTCGAGGTCGATTGCAGCAGGATAAGCGGCGGCGGCGAGGTGAATTCTAGCATCGTCCTCTCGATGCGAAATATGGTCAGAGATACCGTGTTTGAATTGCGGCGGACCCCATGCCAGCATTGTCTCGCAAACGCGGCGCAGATGGTCATTTGAGCCGCACGCAATCAATGCACGCATAGCATAAGCGCGGACATCGGACGGCGTGAAGCCGTCACCGCACACTTGCTCTAGCCAATCGGCCGCCGACGCATATTTGCCCATTCGAACGATCTGGAGGAGGTGAAGCTTTGCTTCGCGTGCCGGTCCGGCCATGAGCAGCCGAACGACGGGATTCTCCAGGTCCGGCTCGGCGAAACGGGTCAGCGCGGCATTGGGGAAATAGAAGCTGCCCGGCAGGTTTCGATGGGTCGTGTCGACATGGTATTCAAGCGCCGCAACGCGGTCGCCAATGGCCAGAGCGCGCGGATCGCCCTCTTCGATCAGGAACTCTGGTGCAACACGGGAAAGCCAACGGCGGACAAGAGGATCAATTGCAGCAAGCCAGGCCAACATCGGACCGTAAGGCTGGGCAACGAAGCTAATTCCGAACGACTCGCTGCTAAAGGCGTCCATGATCGCGTTGACCGGCAAGTGGTTGGCCAAGGATTGCAGAAACTGCGCGGCCAGTATCGCCTCGACCTCGGGGCGATAGAACCGCACTGTTCCTTGGCCGGCCGGCGTGAACAGCGGTGTCGCCAGCAACTGCCTGCGCTGGACCGGCGCTAACGAAACCGGTCCGGCTTCAAAGAGTAACCGGACATCGATAGCGCCAGCAACTGGCGCGTCAAAGCTGATGTCGCGGACCTGCATGACGGTGGTTGCGAAAGCCAGATATTGGGAGGCCCGGAGCGCTACGTCTGGCAGCATCTCCAACCGGCTGCGGCTATCCGGCCGGTCCGCAAGGCGGCGCCGAACCGAGGCATCGAAAATTGCCGTTCGTGACGATAGCTTGGCGGCCTTTTCCGCATCGCTCGAAAGGCTGAAGTAGGCTGTCGCAAAATGGACAACATCCATCGGCGTGCGGACTTCATCCCATTGCTGATGCTCTTCGATAAACTCCAGAAAGCGTTGTGGTTCGCCTTGCGCTGCCGTAAGCAACTCGACCTGTCCCCGGTCCAACGATGCAAAGCTCAGATTCCGCTGAAGCTTTGGACTATCGGTATCATCGCCGCGCTCAGGAAGCAGAGCGCCCATGCGGGAAGCGAATGATGCAAGGTGTATCTGCTCCGTTTCGCCGTACCACTCGCTCCCGCGACACGAAACAACGATGCGGCACCGGGGCAGTGCTGGCCCGATGTAGCGTTCGAGCGTATTGAGGGCATCCCTTAGCGGCTCGGATTTCTCCCCTTTCGGAAGCTTGGCTTCGTCGACCGAATCTAGAAAGAAAACAGCGTCATCGCCACCCGCCTTCCATTTCCGAAATTCTGATTCTTGGGCAGCAGTCTCAAACGCCGTGTCCAGCGAGCCGTCGCAAAGCCGCTCAACCCGAAGGTAGAAAGCGAAGCGCCTGAGCTGGGCGAGGCGATCTACCTGAGCTCGGAACTCATAAGACTTGCCAGAGCCCGCTTCGGCCAAAAGCGCAACGACGCGATGCGATAGTAGCCAATCCCAATCGCGCCGCTCTTCCCTGCTCGCCAGTATCTCCGTCCAGCGATCATCAGTGTCGGCACCGCCAAGTTGATCGAAAGGGACGAAACGACGATCCAGCTCGACAAAATCGGACGGGGCGAGATGTCGATCAATCATCGTCGCTTGTCAGGGGTTTGCGCGTGCGCGGCTGAATTCTGACACGTTTGTAGCGCGTTTTGGCGACCTTGTTGAATCTTCGAACGAATGTGTCCTCGGCAATAAGCGTTTGCTGGCCGCTCGCCTCAATCACTTGCGAAATGCTCCATTCGTCCTTCAATCGGTATAGCAGCTCCGGGTCCACGATCTCCATGACATATTGGAGCCGGGGATTGGACGAGGGTTCGGCGCGATAGGCGATAACGGCGGCGGCACGGCGACGATGCAACAGGAGCAATTCTTCCGCCAGTTCGCGAATATCCGGATCGGGATCACTCGCAACAACACTTTGCAGCTCTATGTCCGCTTCGGGCAGCCAGGAGATGATTTTGACCAGAGGCTCGCGATCACGTCGGGCTGCGACCGCATAGTGTGCGCGTATGATTGGCAGGGCTTCTTCGTGGCGCCGCCGGAATTCGATGCACATCGCACGGAAGGCAATTTCGGCATCTTGCCCGCCATCCTTTGACGGTAGGCATTTGAGCATCGCCTGGAGCGCTCTGATCCCCAGCTTTCGAACGCAAGGCACCAGATAGCGTTGCCGCTTGGTCGATTCGACCCAGGCCTGCTCGAAGGCTTCCTCCGCAGCTGAAACGTCGTAGCGCGCCAAAGCATCAATCATGTCTGGCTGCTCATTTGTAAAAATGCTGGGCGATGAGAACGCGCGCTCAATTACAATGTCGCGCACCGCTGTGTGACCCCGGTCCAAATATGGCTGGATGACACTTTCACCAAAAAATGAACGGTGCTGCATGAAGGGTTCGGCGGCTGACAATAAACTGTCCGGAACATCGTCCTGGTGAAGCCGAATCGATAGCAGCTGCATGTCCGTCGAGCCCCAGCTGGTCTTTTTGGTGAACTCCAGAAGATAGCTGTCGAGCAAAGCTCGCTCGGTCGCCCCCCGCTCTTTCAGCAACACATTGCATGCCGCCAAATGACCTTCCGCATCGGCCTCTTTGTTGAAACGCGGCAATGCCCGTTCGAGCAGAAGGGGATTCTTGGCGTTGTATTGGGCCGCCAGATTGATCGCCCGCGCTTCAACCGCGCTTCCAGGTTCGGAGAGACGAACACAATCGACTAACACACCGGCGTCGTCGACAAAGCCGAGGTCATCGAACAGTTCGAGGCCGAGCGCGCGTGCAGCATCGGAGCTGGCAGTCAGCAACGCCAACATTTGAGAGTACCAGACGTCTGGTTTGAGGTTGACGAGAATGCGCCAAACCGTTTTCCGAAGTGGCTCTGCATAGACTGTGGACCAATCCGTCGCCATAGCTTCGAGCCGAGCGACAACCGCAGCTGTGGGTGCAAAGACCGCTGAGCCCACTCCGAAACCACGAAGATCGAAAGGACCATCAAGCAATTCGATCACATAGGATTCAAAATCGCCGCCGCCGATACGGTGCAAGAGCGTCCATATCTCGTCCGCCAACGGGCATTGCGCGCCGTTGGCATGCCCTTTCAGGCGGATGCGCAGGTTGTTTACAAGCCGTCCGCCTCGCATCGCATGAAAGGCTTCGTCAACAGCCGGATCGAGTTTGGCACTGCCCAACAGACCAAACAGAACACGAAGCGTTCGGTCGTCGCCACCGCCTACTTGGGCCATTTCCTCGTCGAGGCGGCGGATGAGGATCGCGATGGTGGCAGGCCCGACATCGGTCTTCGCACCCGACCAAAGCGAAGCCAGCATGCACCCGGTCGGATCGATCTGCATCAGCCAAATGTCGATGAGGTCGCGGGCTTGCATCGGAGAATGGTCCAGCAACCGGTGAAGCCAGAGTCCCGCGTACGGCGGGTAGCGCATGACGGGTTTAGCGGTGATGATCTCCAGCGCCGTTGCCGGAGCCATCCGTGCGAGGGCAACGAGCGCGTCTGGCGCGCTGTAGGAGGCCTTTTCGATCTGATCGATCAGGAACGGTATCCTTGCCTGATCGTCCACACGTCGCACAAAGCCGACCAGCCGTGCGTGATCGTCCATATCCATATGTTCGAATAAATGAGGCGAAATCCGATTCCACTGTGCCTGTTCGGGTGCCGGGATAATTTCCCGCAATAGGCTGGTCCCGATGCCTAACGCTTTCGCATCGGTCGTAGAGAGGATCTTGGTTTCAAGCCATGCCGGATCAGAGCTGCACAAACACAGAGCCGCTTCCCTGTAGCGTTCGAACTCCGCGAAATTACGCTGCTCGCTACCGATGTGCCTGTAAGCTTGGACCAGACCATCCCACACCCGTTCGCTTTGCGCTGGAAGCGGCCATGCCGATCCCAGCAAAAGCAGCAATTTCCAAGCTTTCTCGTCACCATCGGCCAATCGCTGAACAATCACCTCGCGCGTTGCTTGGGTCAGATTCAGAGCAAGGATGGCTGAAGCAATATTGTCGGCTATGCCAAAATCACTATCGTGGCTGGTAACCAGCGCCGCGCGGGCGATGAGCGCGTCGACAATGGCCGGTCCTACGGTGGGGCAAAGTTCGCGATAGAAGCTCTGCGAAGTCCGGTGTTGCCGGTCATCCTCAAGAAGAGCCAGCAGTTCGGCCAGTTTCGTTGACGGCGCGTTCCCAGTGGCAACCAACCATAAAATGTCCATCATCAGGAACCCAAGGCCATGAAGTCGGCTTCGGTCTTCCGGAGAATCATTCTGCAACGTCTCAATGTGCGCCGCTATCTCATCCGCACCGACGTCCGATTGGTTGAACCGTTCAGCCAGCCATTCCGCGATCGCCCAGGTCAGCAGCCGGTCATGCGCAAAACGCCATTTTCCGGAAAGCTGCGCCAGCCAACCCGATGCGACCAGCTGTCCAAGCTGCTCGTCGGTGAAACCCAATGCCAGAATATCGCTGTCTGAAACCTCGGCAGCGGCCTTCGCCACCATTCTCTCAGCCAGCGCCTTCAGTCGCGCTCCTGCCGTTGGTCCCACTTTGGTCCGGGCGCGGTTCCAATATTGCTGCAATACCAGATATTCGTTCGAGGGGTTCCACCCCTCACTTTCGCGAGCCAATTGCGCGTAGAATCCGCACAGTACCGGATGCCGAAGCATTCGCCGGATTGTCGCCGGTACCATTCCGGCATTGACGCCCCGCCGGGACAGTGCCTCGAAAAGCTCGGTTTCCCGGAATTCGCCGATCTCATGGGGTATCACATTTACTTCGCGAAAGGTGCTTACATCGGCTTCCGGCGGAAGCTCCACCACCAAATTGAGACCGTCACCCAACCCGCTCTGGTAGATGGCTTGTTTCAGCTCGTCTGCATTTCTACAGCCCTCCCACAAGACAAGAATGGCAGTATCGTCGTTATCATTGTGCCGCCGCCAAAGCTTGCCTAACGCCGACGGCTCGATCGGACTCTCGTGGTTCAGCGCCTCGATCGCGATCAGGCGCTTCAGTTCTCGGTCTAGCTCTGCCCGGTCTGAAGCGCGGACAAGCAGCGTAGGCTGGCTATTGTCGAGCGCTTGCTGAGCCAAGCGACACAGTGCCCAGCTCTTCCCGTTCCCAGAAGGACCCGCAATCAAGCTCACCTTGGCCTTGTATGAAACCGGCAGTGGCTTGCGAACATCATAGCCAACATTATATTGTCGCGCATCGAGCGCGACTTTCAGCGCTGCGGCAAGGCGAGCTTGTGAGTTAGTGACGGTAGCGAAACCGAGCATCTCCGCGATCGCCGTCCCCGTCACGACATTTCCGTTCTTGCTGGCGAGGTCCAGCAGTTTCCCGGTTAGCTGGTCGAGCTTGGCCTCGACTTGATCGCCATAGGGAATGTTGGGCAAAAGGTGCTGCAACAGGCGTTCCCGGAGTGCGGGGGCGTCGATCGAGGGCGCCAGGTGCAAGCGACCGGAGAATGTTCCGAAAGCTTCACCAAAGCCTTCGTTCTTTCCGCTGCGCCCAACGAAGACGGAGAGACACGAATTTTTGGCGCGCTCGTAGTCTCGCTGGGTCGCCGCGGTTGCGTTTCCATTTCCTTGCAGGAAGGCGAACAAGTTCGCCGCAGGCTTGGTAAGCGTTTGATTGCTCTGAATTTCAAACCGTTCGCAGACCTGATCGCAATGCGCGCCAAACAGATCGGGCAGGACAGAATCCACAAGTGTCCCGATGTCGATGGCCTTAGAGCGCAATTTGAACTGGATACAGTGCCTTTCACCCGCCTCGACAATAGCATCTCCGCCTGAGGCTGGCTCTAGGATGGCCTGGATTGAGCCGACTGAAAGGTGCAGACCAGTGCAATTGAGCTTTGCTTCAATTAGCCGTGCCGCAGTAGCGTGTAGCTGATACAGAAATCCCAGCATCGCTGCGCTGCCGCCAAAAGGGCGCGGATCGGACTTTCTGGTCAACGAATTGCCTGCTTCCGCATTTCCGCCATCGCATCGCGTGGCGGCACCTGACCGACTCCAGCGCCGTCCAGAGCGGCTTTTGGTCGCAGGCAAGGTAACCAAGGGGGCATTATCAATTTGCCAGCCCCGCCGGATAAAGCCTGGGAAACCAACGCTCAGCTACTGATGCCGGAAATCCAAGCCGCAAGGGCGCCTTGTGGCTGGCAGAAGTCAGCATTCCGCGATCCAGCAATGCGGCGCTGACCATCCTAGCGGCACGTTCCTCGTAGTTGGTCAGCTCCCCGACCTTTCCCCGCGGAACTTCGCCCGCAAGTGAAGCTTCGCGCAATACCGCAAAACTGCCGCGCGGCAGGCGTTTTGCGCGGACCTCTTCCTCGATATGGATTTCCATGCGGCGGAGCATTTCTTCGGGTTCAAGCAAGTCACTCATGAAGCGAACCTGGTCGATCGCGCGGTCGAGGAAAAATTGGCAAAAGGCGATCAGACCACGCTGGGTGAGGTTGCCGCGTCCATCGCGATCTCCCTCTCGCGGCCCATCGGCTTGCATCAACAGCGCCTTGTAGTCCGCCTGAGATCGTGCGAGCCCGCGGGCCACCGACCACAAACTTGTCCCCACACCAAGCCGCTTGAGCAATGCATGAGCCATCAAGCGGGCAACGCGCCCATTTCCGTCCAGGAATGGGTGGATCCAGAGGAAGCGATGGTGTGCTGCGCCAACCGACTGGATCTTTCGCAAATTGGAGAGATGCGGCGCGGTGTAGGCCTTGTCAAAGCGCGCCAAGAAGCGCCCAAGTTGATCTGGTGCAGGCGGAATGTGCCTGCCTACAATGACATCACATTCGCGGACTTCGCCTGGCACGACGGGCAGCCGTGCGCGGGTATCAGGATTTTCGACCCAGAGCATCGATTCCGGCAGCCGCGAGCAAAACTCCCGGTGCAGCCAGCGCGCATAGGCTTCACTTGCTGGCCAAACTTCCGGATCATGACCTTCGTCAATTAGTTTCTGAACATGAATGTGGGCGACGGCCTCAAGCTGCAAATCGCGCTGCTTCGGCTCTGTTGAAAAATCGTTGGCCAATGCCCTGTCGATCGAGCGTGGATGGGTATCATGGCCTTCAATCAAGTTCGAATAATAGCAGTTCATCGACCTGACGAGATCGCCCACGGCCTGCTGGACAAGCGGGTGGACCCGTCCCGCAAGCCGGTTCGCCTCCGCGACCAACTCCAGTGCCGCATCGTCAAGCGCGCCAACCGCCTCCTCGGGGATTAGCGGCTCCATGGTGGTGATATCCATGCCGCATATTATGCCGGTTAAAATGCCGGATGAAAAGACCGATATTTCGAGAATATTTGGTACATTAACGCATACAAAATGCCGGTAAATTCGGTTGTCCGTAACGCTCTCTGATTCGCGTCGGCACGCATTCACATGCCTGACTAGCTTTGAGCGGCCAAGCTGAGGTAGCACCGATAATCGATCTTCAGGGATCGCCTTCTACCGCGGTATCAATCGCATCGACGGCAATCATAAGGCTTGCTCGCAGCGATCTCAACTTGAGTGCGGAGACATTCAACTCGCGGCGAGCGAGCACAAGAATTGTCTCCATGACGGCCTCGGACTCACGAGCAAGCAGTACGAGATACCATCCGCTGGGGCCGTGTGCACCACTAAGCCAGTGTTTCGCTGTCCGGTCGCTGGCACCGGTCCATCGCATCACGGTCTTGGTGGCGCGGTGAGACGCGCCAAGCTCACTGCGCAGCGCGTGACCAATGGCTTCAGCAAATTGCTCCGGCTTCAATGGGTCTGTGACTTTCGGAAATTGATTGCCCGTTTTCGGAAACATTTTTCGGCTCCTTTCAGTGTAAGCGGCGGAGCCAAAGGAAATGACCGACAAAGTCATGGAATCAGAATACGATGGTCATCAACTGGAATGAACAAGACAATGATGAAGCAGAGCGCACGGTCAGGAAGCGCGCTGCCGAATATGTCCGCATGTCTACTGAGCATCAGAAATACTCGACCGAGAACCAAGCCGTCGAAATCCGTCGATATGCCGAACAGCGGGGCTATGAGATTGTCGCAACTTATGCTGACGAAGGCAAAAGCGGCCTGCGGCTCGATGGACGCAAATCGCTGCAGCGGCTGCTCGATGACATTGAAACCGGCGTTGCCGATTTTGAAGCGGTGCTGGTCTATGATGTCAGCCGCTGGGGGCGGTTTCAGGACCCCGATGAAGCCGCGAGTTACGAGTTACGCTGTCGGCGTGCCGGTATCGCCGTCCACTATTGCGCTGAGCAGTTCGAGAATGACGGGACGATCGGCTCGTCGATCATCAAAACGGTCAAGCGGGCGATGGCCGGTGAGTATAGCCGGGAGCTTTCGGTCAAGGTCTTTGCCGGCCAATCACACCTAATCGAGCTTGGCTTCCGGCAAGGGGGAGCGGCAGGTTTTGGAATGCGCCGGCGCCTGATCGACCAGTTCGGCGAGGCCAAGGCCGAACTCGCGCGCGGCGAGCAGAAAAGCATAGCGACCGACCGGGTGGTGCTGGTTCCGGGACCCGACGCAGAAGTGACCATTGTTAGGGAAATTTATGCCGCATTTGTCGAAGGCAGGAGCGAGCGCGAGATTGCCGATATGCTCAATACGCGCGGCGTGTTGAGCGATCTTGAACGTCCCTGGTCTCGCGGCACGATCCATCAAATCCTGATCAACGAGAAATATGTCGGGCACAATGTTTGGGGCAAGACTTCCTTCAAGCTGAAACAGCGTCATGTCAGCAATCCGCCGAATGCCTGGCTCCGAGCCGATGGCGCTTTCCCCGCCATCATCGAACAAGGACTGTTCGACCAGGCGCAGACAATCATTGCGAGCCGTTCGGCGCGGCTCAGCGACCAACAGATGCTGGAGCTCCTGGCAGGCATCCTTGAGACCAATGGCCATTTGTCAGGGTTGATCATCGACGAAAGTGAAGCCTGTCCGTCGTCCAGTGCCTTCCGTCATCGGTTTGGCAGCCTGCTCAGGGCTTATGGTCTGGTCGGGTTCGAACCCGCACAGGATTACCGTTACATCGAAATAAACAAGCGACTGCGCCGTCTCCATCCCGACATCGTCAAGGCAATAATTGCCGGCGTCGAAACTGCGGGCGGGACAATTGCACAGGATCTCGCGACCGATGTGCTGCTGCTCAACAGCGAATTGAGGGTCGCAGTCGTAATCGCACGCTGCGTGCAAACCGCAGGCGGAAGTTCCCGTTGGAAGGTCCGGCTTGATGCCGCTCTGAAACCCGATCTCACGATCGCGGTTCGCATGGACCGCTATAATGAGGGGGTCCACGATTATTACATC
>JAFLDC010000329.1 GCA_017302775.1 Sphingomonadales bacterium | reverse complement strand
AGCAACCAGACCGGAGCCTGTTGCCCAATCAACCGGGCCAGGGCGGCGCGCTTCTTTTGACCGGTCGACAGATACCTTACCGGCACGTCGAGCAGATCGGCCAGCCCGAGGTCCGTCGTGCGGTCCGCTA
Source organism: Sphingomonadales bacterium (assembly GCA_017302775.1). The sequence continues at coordinate 3,773 of JAFLDC010000329.1, read as the reverse complement.
CGGTGCCATCGATCCCGCGCCAAAACCCCAGCGCACGGCCCAGCGGCAAATGCGGATCGAGGGCTGGACGCTCGTCCAGCAGTCCGGCGGCGCCGGTTCGTTCGATCCGCCCGGCAAAGGGGGTCAGCAAGCCAGCGACGATCCGGATCAGGCTCGACTTGCCGATCCCGTTCGATCCGCTCAATTGCAAGGCCTGTCCTGCTTCAACAGTAAACGATAGCCGCGCAAACAGCAGCCGTTCGCCGCGGCGGCAGGCCAGATCATGCGCGGACAGTCGGCAGGGTTGCATGGCTCCGCGCGATAGGGGAAAGCGGTCGCCCTGCCAAGGAGAGCTCTGCATGTCCATTACTCGCCTGAACGATGCCGAAACGGCTGCCTTGCTTGCCGCTCTGCCCGGCTGGGCCTTGCGAGCTGACGGCAAGGCCATCACCCGCACTTTCCGCTTCGGCGATTTCAACGCAGCCTTCGCATTCATGACCGGCGTGGCGCTTTATGCGGACAAGCACGATCATCATCCCGAATGGTGCAACGTCTACAACCGGGTGGAGGTGACGCTGACCACGCACGATGCCGATGGCCTCAGCCCGCGCGATGCCGCGATGGCGCGGGCGATGGAGGGCTATGTGTAAGCTGGTCGGCAGGGAGTATAAGGGTAGTCCGTGCTTGCGGTTGCGGGTTGTTGTCGCGCCTAATGCCCGCCCAGCGGCTTGGCTGAATTGCGGGTCTGTTTGCGCAATTGCCCCGGCAGCCACCGCGCGGCGAAAGCCAGGCGGTGCGCGGTCTTGCCGACCCGGTTGTGCAACTGGCTGCCGTGGACGGCCTTCCATGCCGCTTCGGCCACATCGCTGACCGGGGTGATTTCCAGCCCGGCTTCGAGCACACGGCTGCGGATGTCTTCATTCGAACTGGCGTTGGGATTCATATCGATCAGCGGCGTGTCAATGAACCCCGGCATCAGATCGCAAACCTTGATCCCGTCCGCGGCCCACTCCGCATCGAGACTTTCGGTGATCGCGCGAACCCCGAATTTGGTCGCCGAATAGACCGATGCGCCCGGCGTGCCGTAAATCCCCGCTGCACTGGCGGTGTTAAGCAGGCACGAGCCGGGCCCGCTGGCCTTGAGCCACGGGTGCGCGGCCTGGGCGCCAAACAGCACGCCCTTCAGGTTGATATCAAGGCACCGCTCGATCTCGGCGGCGCTGTTTTCGATCAGGTTTCCGCCCAGCGGGATCCCGGCATTGTTGAACACCGCATCGATCCGGCCACCATTGGCGCTGGCACATTGCGCCAGGGCACCATCCCACGCCGCGCGGTCACGGACGTCGAGCTTGTGAACGGCCGACCGGCCAACCGGCAGCATGGCGGCAGTTTCCCGCGCGCCGGCCTCATTGATATCGGCGATCCCCACGAACCACCCTTGTCCGCCGAATTTCAGCGCCACCGCGCGGCCAATTCCAGACGCGCCGCCGGTTATGAAAATGGTCTTGCCGGTCATAGCGGCATCCTCCCGAATCTTGCTTCGCGGGGGAACCTACATGGATGTCAGTAGCTGCGAAAGAGCAAGCGCTACAGCGCCGGGTTGTTATAGCAATGCCAGGTGAAGATCGCCGCTGCGCCGCGGTGGGGGCGCCAGGGTTCGGCCAGTTCGCGGGTGCGCTTTTCGCTGGGGCGCTCATCAAGGCCCAGCAGTTTGGCCAGGCCCGCCTGCACCGCCAGATCGCCGGCCGGCCAGATATCGGGGCGACCTTCGGCGAACAGCAGGTAAATCTCGGCAGACCAGCGGCCAATCCCCTTGATCCGGGCTAACCGGGCGATCGCTGCCTCATCATCCGCAGGCAGTCCGGCAAAGTCCAGCTCGCCCGATACCACCAGTTCGCACAGGCTGCGCATGTAACCTTGCTTCTGGCGGGACAGGCCGCAGGCGCGCAGCGTGTCGAAATCGGCTTCGAGAATCCTGTGCGGATCAAGATCGGCCCCGGCAAAGTCTTCAAACTTGCGCCACATCGATGCCGCCGCCGCCACGCTGACCTGCTGGCCCACGATCGTCCGCATCATCGTGCCATAGCCGGTGGGGCGGATGCGCGGTTCGGGATAACCGGCGCGCGCCAGGGCACTGGCGATGCCTGGCTCCTGATCGGCCACGGCATCCAGCCCCTGCTTGATCTGCTCTGCGCTCAATCCCATGCTGCATCCTGCTTGCCAAAGTTTCAGCGAGTAGTTAGCAGCCCGGCCAAAGCGCCGATAGGGGGCGCGAGCGAAGAGGATCGACGGATATGCCCAAGCTTGTCGTGGTCAATCGTGCCGGTGAGGAAAAGGAAATCGAAGCCAGCGCCGGCGTTTCGGTGATGGAAGCGATCCGTGACAACGGATTTGACGAATTGCTGGCGCTGTGCGGCGGGTGCTGCTCGTGCGCGACCTGCCACGTCTACGTCGATCCGGCCTTTGCTGGCATGGTAACGCCGCTGAGCGAGGACGAGAACGACCTGCTCGATTCTACCGACCACCGCACCGAACATTCACGGCTGTCGTGTCAGCTCGAAATTTCGGATGCGCTGGACGGGCTGAAGGTAACGATCGCGCCAGAAGACTGAGTTTCATCGGGCCAAGCGCAAATCCATTGCGCTGATCCGGCCGGGAACCTACCTCTGCGATTATGAACGCACCTTCGGCGAAGAGCGATACGCTCGATCTTATCGGCAATACACCACTGGTCCTGCTTGAAGGGCCAAGCGAAGCCGCCGGCTGCGAGGTTTGGGGGAAATGCGAATTTGCCAATCCCGGCGCCTCGGTAAAGGACCGGGCGGCGCTGTGGATCGTCCGCGACGCCGAAGCCAGGGGCTTGCTTAGGCCCGGCGGGACGATTGTCGAAGGCACCGCCGGCAACACCGGGATCGGGCTGGCGCTGGTCGCCAATGCGCTGGGTTACAAGACGGTCATCGTCATGCCCGAGACGCAAAGCCGCGAGAAGATGGACACCCTGCGGGCGCTGGGCGCCGAACTGGTGCTGGTCCCGGCCGCGCCGTTTTCAAACCCCGGACACTTCGTCCATACCTCGCGCCGTCTGGCCGACGAGACCGAGGGGGCGGTCTGGGCCAACCAGTTTGACAATATCGCCAACCGCAAGGCGCATCTCGAAAGCACCGCGCCGGAAATCTGGGACCAACTGGGCGGACGGATTGATGGATTTACCTGTGCGGCGGGAACCGGCGGCACGATCGCCGGGGTGGGCCTCGGCCTCAAGGCGTTCGACGAGAACGTCCGGATCGCGCTGACTGACCCGCATGGCGCTGCGCTTTACAATTATTACGCGCACGGCGAACTCAAGGCTGAGGGCAATTCCGTGGCCGAGGGGATCGGGCAGGGGCGGATCACCGCCAACCTCGATGGTGCGCCAATCGACACCCAGTTCCGCATCTCGGACGAGGAGGGCCTTGAATGGGTTGCCCGCCTGCTCAGGGAAGAAGGGCTGTGTCTGGGTTTGTCGAGCGGGATTAACGTGGCCGGCGCCGTCGCCTTGGGGCGGATGCTGGTCGCCGAAGGACGGGACGACCCGCGCGTGGCGACGATCCTGTGCGATACCGGATTCCGCTATCTCTCCAGCCTCTACAACGCGGAATGGCTGAAATCCAAGGATCTGCCGGTCTTCCCCTGGCTCGCCTGATCGGCTAGAACCGCAGCAAGATGGCAACACAACCGCCACGCAGGGTCACTCCGCCGCTTGCCGGACCGCAGCATTTCGTGCCGCCGTCGGCGCGGGATTTGCGCGCCCAGGC
>JAFLDC010000328.1 GCA_017302775.1 Sphingomonadales bacterium | reverse complement strand
CCAGATCCCCGCGCGTCAGATCGCCCTGCGTCAGCAGCCAATGGCCGGGGCCAAGAATATCGTCGATCCTTGCACCGTCCGCCACGAACTGCGGGAAATAGCTGCCTGCGGCCGGTGTCCCAGCCAGGATCGCGCCGTCGCTGATCGGGGGATAGGCCAGATTGCCGTCGGGCGATTGCCCGGCGGCGCGGGCGGCCAGCATCTGCGCGTCCCGTATGGCGGCGGCGGCAGGGTCGGTAGTGCAAACGGTTCGCCCCATCATCACCGCCATGTCGATGGTCGCGCGCAGATTAGGGCCCCGCTCGGTCTGGTAGGTGTCGAGCAGGCTGTCAGAGGCGCCGCCGCGCGTGACCGCGTGCAGCTTCCAGGCAAGGTTTGCCGCGTCGCGCAGGCCAGAGCACATACCCTGCCCGGCAAAGGGCGGGGTTTGGTGCGCGGCATCGCCGGCAAGCAGAACCCGGCCCTTGCGCCAATGGGCGGCGATCCGGGCCTGAAAGGTGTAAACCGCCCGGCGTTCAAGCGTTACAGCGCCCGCGACATTCCAGGGCTCAAGCAGGCGTTCAACGCTGGCGTCGCTGCTGATTTCGTCCGCTGTTTCACCGGGCATCAGCATGAATTCCCAGCGGTGCCTGCCCTGGCCCATCAGCACGCAGGTGGTGGGGCGTGCCGGATCGCAGATTTGCAGGTTCGCAGCCGGAAGGCGCGATGGGTCGGTGACGATGGTATCCACCACCAACCACGGTTCTTCGAAGCCCAGGTCGTCAAACACGATTCCGCACGCTTCGCGAACCGGGCTGCGGGCTCCGTCGGCGCCGACCAGATAGCGGGCACGGACCTCTCGTTCCCCTTCGGGCGTTGCGATCGTGGCAGTGACGCCTGTCCCGTCATCCGCAAAGGAACGCACTTCCCAGCGGGTGTGCAGAACCGCGCCGCTCGTCGCTGATAGTTCAGCCCGCAGCGCTGCCTCTACACTCGGTTGGTGGATCATGTTCGCACCGGGCCAACCCCCCGGTCCGATCTGATCCGAGCCATCGAACCTGAGCAGAACCTCGCCCCCAGCGGTGAGAAAGTCATAACGGCCGGTCGTGCGGCTGGTGCGGGCAACGTCGTCGGCCACACCCGCCGCCTGAAGGATCCGCATCGTTTCATGATCGAGGTGCGCGGCGCGCGGCAGCGGATAGATTTCGGCTGCCTTGTCAGCAACGATCACCGTCACGCCGGCCTTGGCCAGCAGCAAAGCCAGGGTCACCCCGGTCGGGCCGCCGCCGGCAATCAGCACGTCGCAATCCAATGCCGTGGTCATTGCCTCAGCCCTCCGCGACCATGGTACCTTCGATATGGCCCAGACGGTCAATCTCGGTCCGCACCACGTCGCCGGGTTTAAGGAACTGGCGCGGGTCCATGGCCGCCCCGATCCCGCCCGGGGTGCCGGTGAACAGGCAATCGCCCGGTTCCAGCGTCATGCCTGCCGAGAGGTGCGAGACCTGCTGCCAGATGTCGAAGACAAGATGCTCGGTGTTGGAATCCTGCCGTTTCTCGCCATTGACGAAACAGCGAATCCCCAAAGTGTGCGGATCGCCCAGCTCATCGGCCGTGACGATCCATGGACCCATCGGCGCATGGGTGTCGAAACTCTTGCCGAAGGACCATTGCGGGGTGGCGTGCTGCGCCATCCGTTCGGTCACGTCATTGCCGACGCAATAGCCAAAAACTGCTGCCTCTGCGTCACCCTCGGCAATGTGCTTGCCGCCCTTGCCGATCACGGCGACCAGTTCGGCCTCGTAATCATTGGTGAAGGCGCCGCGGGCGATCAGGATCGGATCGTAGGGTCCGTTAACGCTGGTTTGGGCCTTGGTGAACCACACCTGCTTCTCCGGCGTGCCCATCTTCGATTCCGCGATGTGATCGGCATAGTTCAGCCCGATCGCAAAGATCTTGCCCGGGCGCTGTACCGGCGCCTCGAGCTTGACGGAGCTAAGCGGAACGCCCCCGCCCGCTGCCGCGCGGGATTCCAGCTGAGGCCGCAGGCTTTCCCAATCCCGGATCAAATCGATCATGCTGCCGGCAACGCCGCTGTCGATCACGGTATCGCCGACCACGATGCCGGTGCGGGTTTTGCCGTCGGCGGTATATGTGCAAAGCTTCATGCGGGGGTTCCTTGCGGGTTGCGGCGAAACAGGCGCCTGATGCGCAGCTGAAGCGCCGTGAAAAACGCGATCAGGCCTGGCGGCGGCGAAGCCTTGCCGGCAAACATCGGATGAGGCGCCCCCCATTGGACCGCCAGCAGCGCGCTCATCGGCATTTTCTGCGGCGCATCCTGCGCGGTGAACAGGTCGCCGTCTGTCCAGTGTTCCAGTTCGTTACCGAACGGGTCCAGCCAGTAATCAAATATCTGGCTGCCCATGATGTGACGGCCAACGCCCCAGGCAGGCTTGTGCTTTCTGGCTTTGAGGTGCTGGTGCCCCAGCATCAGGTCATCCAGATTGGCGACTTCGAAAGCGGCGTGCAGAATACCAAGCTCGCCCGGCAATTGCGCCAGAAACAGGGTATGATGATCGGCCGGCTTGTCGCCGCGGTCGCACCGCATGAAGGCCCCCAACGGCACATCTTTGGCTGCCTCCACCTCGTCCGAGGTGAGAAAGCCGAAACGCTCCTTGTACCAGGCTTCGCTGGTCCGAAAGTCGCGCACTTTGAGGACGGCATGGCCGATCCGGCGAACATGGGCGGGAGCGGGATCGAGCCGAATGGGCTCGCGCAATCGCAACTTGGTCGCCGCTGTGTTCGTCCGGGTATCGGCAAGGGATAAAGGGCCGTCACTCTTTTCCTGACCGGCCACTATCTCCACCCGGTAACCATCGGGGTCGGTCAACCGCACGATCGTGCCGCCGCCCGGTTCGCTTGATTGCTCCACCGTCACGCCATCGTGCGCGGCCAAGGCGTGAAGATCGGCTTCGGTTTCGGCGCGCAGGCCCAGTGCCAGGAAACGCGCCGGGCCAGCCTCGGTAACATGCACGAAGGGCCGCCCGTCGCCGCCCTTGCCATAGAGCCGCCCGTCCTGTTCGAAAGCGGTCATCCCGAAGTCTTCCAGGAATGCCCGCATCGCTGCCAGATCGGGTGCGGCATAGCGGACATGGGCGATGTCTTGGATGCGGATAACGCTCATCGCCTGACGGCCTCCCCCTCGATTCGTTTTGACTAAACGGTCAAGTATCTTGAATTGACCATTCGGTCAACTTGGTTAGAGTGGGGCCATGGCCGAACCCGCCCCGTCGATCCATCCGCGCGCTGCCCGCACTCGGGCGGCCCTGCTGGCGGCCGGGTTCGAACTCCTGGCTGAACGACCCATCGATGCGATCGCGATTGACGAGGTGGTGGCACGGGCCGGCGTGGCCAAGGGCAGCTTCTTCAATCATTTTGCCGACAAGCCTGGCTTTGCCGCCGCGCTTGGTGCCGAGGTCCGCAATGCATTGGAAGCCCGCGTTGACGCGGCCAACGCGGGTGTGATCGATCCGGTCATGCGGCTGGCGGTTGGCATGCGTGTCGCGGTCGATTTCGCTTTGACCGAACGCAAGCGGACCATCGTCATGTTGCGCGGGCTGGAACTGTCGACTGGGATCGATCACGATCTCAACCGCGGCATCCGCGCCGACATCGACCGGCTCACTGCCGCCGGCCTCGCCCGGCCCGCAGCGATCCGAAGCGGCGTCCGCTTCTGGCTGGGGCTGTGTCAGATTGCGCAGCTCAATGCGATTGAGCGGCAGCATAGCCGGATGGAAGCGGCACGACGGCTGGAGGAGATGCTGGTCCTGGGACTAACCGGACTTGGCATCGCCGATGATCGGGCCAGCCAGGTCGCCACCGAGGTTGCCGCCGGGCTGGCCGCCGGTTGATAGCGCCTGCTTGGGAAGCCGGACTGGAAACAGCAGTGTGGCCGCAACCAGCA
>JAFLDC010000327.1:3146-3946 GCA_017302775.1 Sphingomonadales bacterium | reverse complement strand
GACGATCAGCAGCAGATCTTCGGCATGATCCAGCAGGTCGGCGATGTAGAGGGTGCAATCGCCCTTTTGTGCGCGGCGATTGCCAAGGGTGAGCAGACGGGTCAGCCGGCCCCAGCCGCGGCGTGTGGCGGGATAGGCGATGACATCGGGCGTATCGTCGGCAAAGACCAGCCGTGCCCCCACGATCAGGCGCAGGCCGGATTGCGCGCCGCCGACCTGCTTCCACGCAATATGGGCGCGGACCACACCGGCCACCGTATTGCGATCGGCGATGCCGATCCCGGCCAGACCCAGCGCATGGGCGTGGGCGATCATCTCTGCCGGATGCGAGGCTCCTCGCAGGAAGCTGTAATTGGTGGCTGCGGCCAGCTCGGCAAAAAAAGGTGCGTGGCTCATGCGAACAACCCGTGGAGGTACCATCCAGGATTGGTCTTTTCACTGTAGAGCCCGTGGCGGAATATCCAGTAGCGGCGCCCGCGCGCATCCTCGATCCGGTAGTAATCGCGGGTAAGCCCGCCTTGCCCGGTATTTTCCCCACCCTTGCGCCGCCACCATTGCGAAACGATGCGTTCGGGGCCTTCATAAAGCCGCACCTCGTGCAGCTTGCGCCGCCAGCGAAAGCGGTGTGGCGGACCATCGGGCACTTCGGCAATAACCTCGACCGGTTGCGGCGGGTCGAACAGGAACAAGGGCCGCAGCGGGGGTTCACCGGCCACCGGGTGGGGCCATGACACAGGCACCGGGCTGTGGTTTGCAGGCAAGGCAAGCTGCGCCTGTTCGGGGATATGCGTATCGCGCGG
>JAFLDC010000327.1:0-3081 GCA_017302775.1 Sphingomonadales bacterium | reverse complement strand
AGTCTGGTGCTCAGCTTGTCGATCAGTTCAGCCAGCGCCGCACCGCCATTACCTTGCCCGTCAAGCCCGGGCTGGCTGGTGCCAAGCGGTTCAGCGGCAAGCAGGCTTAACCCGATACTGTCATAGCCGAAGCCGGGATCGAGCGGATCGGCAAGCGCGGCGATCCGCTCGTCAAACAGGCGCAGCACCAGAGCCGGGTCGCGTGTGGGCAGGCCGGTTTCGATTTCCAGGCGGTGGCGCTGCCCATCGCTGCGGAACAGGGTAAGGACAAAGCACCTGCCGCCCAGTGCGCGCTGTTCCAGGGCCCCGGCAGCCTCGCGCAGCAGATCGGCAAAGCAGGCGGCGATGCTGGCCCGATGTCCGATCGGCTCTGCGAAGCGACGCTCAAAACGGAGCGGCGCGCGCGGGGCGAGCGGGGCGATGGGGGTCAGTTCCTCTCCCAGCAGGCGGTGCAGAGCAGTGACGGCCTCCATTCCAAAGCGCGCGGCGATGACTGCCGAGGGACGATCTGCGACGTTCCCGATGGTTTTCAAGCCTGCCCGGCACAGTGCCAGTGCAGCATCCGCATCCAGCCCCAAGGCGGTTACCGGCAGCGAACGGATGGCATGCCGCTCGTCCTTTGCTGACAGCAGTCCGTGGCGGGCCAGTGCCTGCGCGGCCTGCGGTGTCGTGGCGGCAGCCAACCGGACCGTCATCCCCATTCCGGCGAAGGTTTCTTCGACCTGCATCATCAGCGAAGCCTCGCCGCCGAACAGATGCTCTGCTCCGGTAATGTCGAGGGTGATCCCGTCAGGCGGAACGATGGTTACCAGGGGTGACCATCGGATGCAGCGGTGCGCAAGCCGATCCAGCCAGTGGCGATCTGCTTCCTCGTCCATGTCCGCCACGAGGAGATCGGGCTGGCGCACGCGCGCATCGGCCAGCGTCAGCCCCGGCACGATGCCCCGACGCTGTGCTGCGCTATCGACAGCACAAAGCCGCAAGGCACCCTTGACCCTGGCGACCAGGACAAGCGGGGCCTGCGGCGCGGCGTCAGGCGGCGACCCGCCGCCCGCCGGCCCGCCCTGATCCTGCATCCGCAACCGGTCTGCGGACAGGAACGGAAGCCAGATCGTCAGATATCTGCGCTTTGCGGAATTGGCGTTGGTCACGGTCCCACTCCAGACGCCACGAAAGACCACACGGGCCCGATCGCTGGCGCAGCAAGGTGATGTCAAAAGTCGGCCATCCGGGCGCATTGCCGGGCAAGGCGCGCGAAGGCGCAGCGGCCACCTCCCACCGGGTTTGCGCGGCGCTGGGCATGGGCCGCGCATCGCAGCGCATCAGGAACAGGGGCACGCCGGATTTTTCCGCTGCCAGGGCCAGGCGGCGGCTTGCCGTGAGATCCAGTTCGGGCATTGCCCCCCAGCCTTCCACAATGACCGCCCCCACTGCCGGGCAACGCAAGGCATCGACCGCGGCACGCATCAGCATCACCGTATCGGGAAAGATTCCCACCAGGGCATGACCCGGTGCGCCGCCCAGCTCAGCCCAGCCAGCAGCCTGCAGAACCCCGGCTTGCGGCGAAGCGCGGCGTGATCGCAGCCACATAATTGTCCCAGCCGCCATCCGCTGAAGGACGAGTGCCATGACCAGGCCCGCCGCCGCCGGCGCATCATCAGGCTCTGCGGCATAAAATTCATGCACGCATCCTGGCGCCAGCCCGCCACCAACAGCCCCGTCTACCGACGGAATGCCAAAGGCGCAGCGCGGCAATGGTCCGGGCATGGTGCTGTGGCAGATGGTTTTGGCGAATCGCATATGTTCACTTTATGTTCCAATGCGACATTTGATCAAGAGGGGACTTCGTTGTCACCGCCCCTCTGGTGCAAAATTGGCGACAAGATCGAACCGGTCACCCCGGAAAGTCTGGCAAACATAGGTGACGGGCGCCCCGGTCCGCCAGGTCCACCGTTCGACCAGCAGGCAGGCGGTGTGGCGCGAAATAGCCAGGCGCGCGCTGATTTCCGCATTGGCACCAACGGCGCTGATCCGATGCCGGGCCTGCGTCCACGGCACGGACCCGATCAGCCAGGAACTGGGGGACCGGGCGGTGAAATCGGCGTCGCGGGCATCGGGCACGCTATCAAGGCTGATCAGACGATCTTCAAAGGCAAACGGGCCGTCTTTCCCGTGATGGATTCCTGCAACGTGACGCAGGTGCGTGCCGCTCGGAAAATGGCCGCTGAGCCCATCATCGCGGCAGAAGTTCGATGCTATCATTTCGAAACGGTAACTTCCGGTGCGCTCGGCGATGGCCTTGCCGATGTCCGGAATGTCGAGCACGGCGGATTGCACGTGCGGATAGGCGACAAAGGTTCCCGCCTTGCGGCGCCGTTCGAGCAGGCCGGTGCGGACCAGTGCGGTCAGCGCCTTGCCGACAGTCGCGCGGGCACAGCCATATTGCGTGACAAGTTCGTGCTCGAACGGAATGCGGTGCCCTGGCGGCCATTCACCCGAGGCGATGCGGGCTTCGATCTCTGATCGGATTCGTTCGGCGATGGTCATTCGGCGATGATCCGGTCGATCACCTTGAGATAACGCGCCGTCACCGCTGCGCTGTCCTTGTGCATGCCGCCCGATACCTGCTTTCGCCCGCGTTTCCAGACGGTATCGATGCAATTGCTGCGCGCCGCGAAAATCCAGTTGTCGAGCAGCTGATCGCCCAGGCGGCCGCACAGCGCGGGGTGAGCAGCGTTCAGGGTCACAAAGTCCGCGGCATGGCCTACCGCCAGTCCAGGCGCGATACCCATCGCCTGAGCGGCGCCGCGCAGCGTTGCTTCATACAGGTGCCGTGCGACGGACGGATATGCTTCACTCGCCAGAACATTACGCGCCCTGTGCGCCAGCCGCTGGCTATATTCCAGGCCGCGCAATTCCTGGGCGGGATCGATCAGGATGTTCGAATCGGTCCCGGTGGCGATCCGTCCGCCCGCCGCGTCGCGCCAGTAGCCATAGTTGTACAGGTCGGTCTTGCCGTACAGCCGCCGCAATGCCGGGTGCAGAATGCCGAAATCGTAGTCTGCCTCGGACAGTCTGAGA
>JAFLDC010000326.1 GCA_017302775.1 Sphingomonadales bacterium | reverse complement strand
GCCGTTGTCCGAAAAGCAGCAGCAATCTCGTTGATATCGACGATCAATCTGCGCAGTGCCACGGCATCGAACGTCAAAACACTATCCAGAACAGTCCGCCGGGCATTCTGGAAAAATGTATCGAGCGCGGCGGCAATCGGCTGGCTGCGGTCAAGACCCAAATGAAGGACCGTCAGCGCTGACAGCGCCCGGGTCAGGGCTTCGCTTTTGCGGGCGTTGTCGCGGCGGTCGTCCGCGTGAATAGCGCTGTTCAGCGCGCTGGCCAGGTGCTCGTAACACAGGAACACCAGCTGCACCGGATTGGCGCCGCTGATCCGGGCATCGAAATCGACCTTGCGATAGGCATCTTGCGGGGAACGAAGGGCATGCATGCTAGTTGTTTCCTGAATTCCAGGCATCGATCTGGTTCTGAAGGAACGACAGTGTAGAGCGCGAGGCCGCCACCCGGCTATCGACGCCGGCGAATTGTGCGGTCAGACGTGCACGGGCACGCTCCTGAGCTTCGGCGAGCTTAGCCGCTTCCTCGCTCAAATCCTGCTTCTGGCGGCTCATCCGGGTCAGCGAGCCAGACAGGGTGCCGAGATCCGAGGCAGCCGTCAGCCGCCGCGCGAGCTTGTCGAAAGTGCCGTAAACTCCAAACAGACCAGTGGTGAACATCGCTGCAACCCCATCGGGCGATGCTTTGAGTGTGGCTGACAGCCGCGCTGCATCAAGCCTGAATGTGCCATCGCGATTGGTTGCCAGACCAAGATCTGCCATCATCGTGGGCTCGCCGCTTGCGGCGCCGGGCATGACTATGTTGCTGCCCAGCTGACTCAGGCTGCGCCGAAGCGACCGCACCCCACCATCACGGGTGAGATCCCCGGTCGTCGGGTCTGTCTGGTTGTTGAGTTCGGTCACCAACTCATTCAAGGCGGCGACAAGGTCATTCATGAAGCCGGACACCGCAGTGCCAGGATCGGAAAAGCGGATCGTGGTGGGGGAGCCTACGTTGGTGCCGGTCAGCGTCACGTTCAGCCCCGGCACTAGATCGGCAATGGCGTTGGTGGCACTCGTCATTGCCAGGCCATCAAGTTTGAAGGTTGCGTCACGTGCTGCGTTAAGCAATTGCGCAGGCGCGGTGGCAGGGCTCCAGGCCAGGGCCGCCAGCCCCTCTTCTCCGGCGGTTTCAGTGGCTTCGATCACAAATCCGTGCACAGACCCATCTTGTCCCTTCAGCATCAGATGGGTGCCACCGCTGTCGGTTGCGACATAGGCTGAAATACCCATCGCGGCAGCGTTGACCGCACTGGCAACGTCAGCGAGCGTCGATCCGCTCGGAATCGTGACCGTAGCCGGCGGGTGTGCGGTGTCTTCGGTGAAGGTGCTACCGGCGATGGTGCCGAAACGGAAAGTCAGCGTGCCCGATCCGCTGGGCGCGGTTGCAGCGGCAAAGGCGGTGCTGCTCAACACCTGACCAGCCGCGAGCTGGGTGACTTCCAGCGAATAGCTCCCGCGCCCCGTTCCCGTTCCGCGCGATACTGCGGCAACCGTGCCATTGCTGATCAGGGGCTGACTGGAAAGATCGCCGCTCCGAACCCGGTCGCCGATCGAACTTGCCAACTGGAGGATTGAACTTTTGAGCGCGGCCGTCGCCGATATTTGCCGTTCCACCGCTTCCGTGCGGCTTGTGTTCCGCTCGATCTTGGCGGCGAACTGGGCAGCGGCCAAGCTGGTCGCGAGGGCGGCCATGTCGATCCCGCTACCGGCGCCGAGTGCGTTGACAATCGATGATGTGACCGACGTAGTGGGCATGTCCGATAGAACGACCGGAACCGGCCGGCATTAAGCGGGTCGCTCAGACCGGCCTTCGGCATCAAAGCGCAGCGCCAGCGGCACCTCGATCGGGGGGAGTGGCCGCGTTTCGCCGCGGCGTAGCGAAAAGACATAAGCCAGTACCGCTGCAACTGCCGCATAGAGCTCCTCGCGGATCATCTGCTGTTCGCGCGTAGTGAAATAGACGGACCGGGCAAGTGCGGGGGCTTCGATCAGCGGCACGGCCAGATCACGGGCCAAATCGCGCATTGCGAGTGCCTTTTCCCCTCGTCCCTTGGCCAAAACGATCGGCGCGCCGGCCTTGCCAGGATCATAGCCCATTGCGACGGAGAAATGACTGGGATTGGTCAGTACGAACTGCGCCTCGGTCATCGCCTTGGCTACGGCGCCGCTGGCATATTGACGCTGTCTGTGCCGCTGCGCTGCCTTGCGTTCAGGCGAACCTTCGCTTTCCTTGTGCTCATCACGCATCTCTTGCTGACTCATCCGCAGGCGCATGAAGCGACGCATCCATTGCACTGGCCAATCGATCAGCGCAATCAGCACGAGCCCCCCGGACAGGGCAAACAGCAGGGTGGTGACCGCGTCCCATGCCTGCCGCAGCGAACCACCAAGCGACGCGCCGCGGCCTAGACCGAGCAGGTCAGCAAGACTGGCCTGGGCCCAGGCGTAGACGATCCCGCCGAGAAGCCCGACTTTGAGAATGCCCTTGCCAACTTCGATCCAGCCTTGTGCACCGAACATGCGTTTGAGACCGGACAGAGGATTGAGCCGCGAACCTTTGATTGCAAGGTTACTGCCTACCCAGCGGCCATCGCCATGTGCCAACTGCGCTGCGGTAACACTGCCCACGACGCCCATGCCCAGCATCAGCAGCGGGGGTGTCACTGCCCATACCGCCGCCAGCAATACGCCGCCGGGATCGAAGTGCTCAATCGCTCTGCGATCCCAGCTAAGCCCGGTGCGCAATGCGTCGGACAGCCTGCTGAACAGCCATGGTCCGGCCAGCTTGAGCCAGCCTGACCCGACCAGCAGCGCCAGGGCAGTCGCGACTTCGCGGCTGCGCAGGACATCGCCTTTGCGCGCAGCTTCGCGCCGGCGTTTCTCAGTCGGGGCTAGGTTCTTCTCTCCGCTCATCTGGCCAGCAGCGCAGCGGTGTGGCGCAGGGCCTGGTCGGCCAGGGCGCTGAACTGGTCGGCATACAGTGGCCCGACAGCGATCAAGGCGGCAAGGCCAGCTAATATACCCGCTGGCAGGCCAAGCGCGAACAGATTGAGAGAAGGGGCGGAACGGCTTAAAACGCCGCTGGCAACCTGCACCAGCAGCAAGACCAGAGTGACGGGCAGGGCGATTGCCACCGCGGCAATGAACATGTCCGTACCGAAGCCAAGCAAACGGTCCCAATGCGCCGGGCCGAACCAAGCTGCCCCTGGCGGGAACGCATGATAGCTTTCCACCACGAGCCGCAGCCACAAGAGGTGCCCGCCCAAGCCGAGGAAGATGACCGTCAACATGACCGCGAAATACTGACCAAGGATCGGGGCGTGGGCTCCGTTTACCGGGTCAGCGCTGGATGCGATGCTCATTCCCATCGCGCCGCCGATCTGTTCAGCGGCAAGGATCGGCGCGGCGAATGACAATTGCAGCACGAAGCCGAGCGCAAGCCCAATCAGGACTTCACTGATAATTACGAGAAGTCCTGCAGCGGATAGCAGGGCAGGCGGAATTGGCACGGGCAGCCATACGGATACCAAGATTGCGATCGCGCCGGTGATTGCTACCCGAAGTTGCACCGGTACGGCGGCTGCCGTGAAGAACGGAGCTGCCAGCAATGCCGCGCCAATTCTGGTCATCAGAAACGTAAGCTTCCACAACTCCGCCTCAACCGCACCGAATCCGAAATCAAGCGGAATCACCGGCCGAACCCGGCAATTTGGCCGAAGATCTCGTGTGTGAAATCGCTGATAAGCGCCAGCATCGAAGCGCCGAACAGCACCAGCACCAGCGCGGTTACAGCCAGCTTTGGTACAAAGGTCAGGGTCTGCTCGTTGACCGAAGTTGCGGCCTGAACGATCCCCACCACCAGCCCAATGGCCAGGCTTGCCACCAGCACGGGTGCTGCAACCAGTGCAG
>JAFLDC010000325.1 GCA_017302775.1 Sphingomonadales bacterium | reverse complement strand
TCCGGGTAGAGCGTAAGGACGGTAGCGGCGAAGGTCATGGCCGCGGCTTTAGTCAGAATGCGCTGTTTTTCGCAAATGTTCTATTGCCTGCATCTGCCAGCATGGCAGAAGCCAAGCCATGTTGCGCCTTCTTTCCCTTGGCCTGATCCTCGGCTCCGCCCTCGCCCTTCCCGCCGTGGCGGAAGAGATCGGCGAATGCCGCTTCAGCCGCGAAACGCTGACTTTCGCGGGCACGCCGCTCGAACAGGCGACCTGCCTGCTGCGGAAAATAGAGCTGAAGGGCGTCCGCGTCGCCCAACCGCTGCCTCCCGTGATCGTCCGCCTGATGACCGATGGCGGCGTACCCAGTGCGGCGCATAAGGCTGCCGCGATCGCTGCCTTTCCCGAACCATACCGCAGCTATGCGATCGAGCACGCCAACGATCCGGTCTCGCAAACCGAAGAAGGGCTGCCGCTGCTCTATTTCGTGATTCACGACACCAGCACGCCATTCTACGGCAACGATCGGTTTCCCAGGCAGCTCGACCGTGACCTTAAGGTCAACGATTTCACCCCCTATATGGACGGCAGCATCGCCGAGGCGCCGGTCGCGCATATCTTCCTCAACCGGGTCGGCCAGATCTGGGCGGGTCACGAATTTCAGGAAGGCTGGCGCGCCACCAAGCTGGAAAGCCGCGTCGTCGGGCCGCGGGCGCGCGGGCGCTTCATTCATATCGAAACGGTCCAGCCGCGCCGGTTCTTGCCCGGAGCCACCAGCCGCGGGCAGACATATGGCCCCAAGCCGGGTTTCACCCGCGAGCAATACCGAATGCTCGCCGCGCTGTATGTCTATGCCAGCGCGCGCGCCGGGCGCTGGCTGATCCCGGCACAACACAATACCGTCGATTCCACCATTCCCCAGGCCCACGACGACCCACAGAACTTCGATCTGAAAGCGTTCGGCAAGGAGCTGGAAAGGCTGGTGAAGGCGGGTTAGCCCCCACACCCTCCGCAGCCGCCGCAGCCGCCACCTCCGCTATCACCGTCACAACCGCTGTCCGTATTGCTGCCTGCGTCGGAGCGCTGCCGCATCTCGTGGAACGCAGTCAAAGCCGATCCGCTCAGGACCGCCGTCCCGAACAGCGCGACTGCGAGGCCCATTTCGTCGCTCATCGGAGCCCGGCACAGGCGCGCGTGGCGGTCGCGCTCTTCCTGAAGCACGGCCAACCCCGCCTGCGTCGCCCGCGCCGTGCGGAAAAACTGCCAGATGATCAGCAGTCCAGTTCCGATCAGGAGCATAATCAACACGCCAACCGGGTGCCCTCCTGCCAGCCCGGTGACGAGTCGGGTCAGGCCAAAGCCCATCGCCATGACCAGGGGTGCCACGACAATGCTGCGGATCTTCACAAGCTGCGCTGTGTCAAGCAGCAGCCCGCAGGCAGCCAGACGGCGCTCAATCGCGCTCATTTCCGAGGCTGCCGCCATTACCAGGCTCTTCCAGCCGGCTGGCCGCGCGATGTTCAGAATCGCCCGCTCCACTGGGGTCTCGCCGCCCGTCCGGTCCACCGCCTCGAATTGTTTGAAGCCGGATTGTACCAGCTTGCGATTTGCCAGCAGTCTGACGGTCACTGCCTCAGCAAGGCGCACCCCACCGCCCGCCAGAACCGCCACGTCATCTTCACTCTGTATCCGCCCTCGACGGCCAGGAGGCCGAAGCCATGCCGCCAGCACCAGCCCCGCCGTCCAGGCGCAGGCCAATACCGCCAGATAGAGCATCACAAACAAACTGCCGGTCAGGTTGAGAGGTTCAGGGTCCATCTATCCACTCCATCCCCGCAAGGCCCAGCCCAGCGCCAGACCGATGAACAATGCACATCCCAGCCAAGCCGCTAGCACGGTGCGCCGCATCACCAGACCATCGCGCGGGTGCACGCGGCGTGCGCGCGGATCGTCCATCAGCCGCCGCGCCGCAGTTGGCCAGATATCAGCGGGCGCAGGCCCAAAGACATGCTCGTAGCGTTTTAGAGTGTCGGCATACTGCGCGAAAAAGCGCTCCCGTTCGGGAGCGCCGCCCTTGGTCGGACCGTGATGCAGTTCGCGTCCCAGCACATCCGGGCAAAACCGCTGCCAGTAATCGCGACTGTAAGTCAGGTGCAGGTGCCATGCCTGGTCAACCGCATCGGACGGCGTGACCTGCATCGTGCCAGTTGCGGCGAGGAAGCAAAACCGGCGATACTCCTCGATCACCCGGGCGGTGAAATCCGTGCTCCAGCCGTTTTCACGCGCCAGGCGGGCCGCAAACCCAAAGACGGCATCGTCAGGTCCGATGGTAAAAGTGGATAGCCGCTGCCAGACCGGATGGTCAGGTTGGGTTGCAAAGCCAGATGGGGCTTCCTTCATCTGCGATATGTCTACTTAATTTGTAGATATATGGCAAGCAGGGAATCATTCGTCGCGAGCGAAGCCTTCCGTTATGACAATCCTCTTGTCATCCCACTCGGGCACGGCCTCTGGCCGCAGCGCCACCATGAATTTCCGGCCCGGCTTGCCCTCGACCGCAGGGCGCTCGATTTCGATTACGTCGCCTGCGCCGAAATTTTCGACCGCGACGCAGATGCCGAGCGCCGCCCCATCGGTGGAAACCGCCGGTAGCCCGATCAGGTCGGTGTAATAATATTCGCCCTCTTCCAGCGGCGGCAAGGCGTCACGCGGGATCGTCAGCGCGGTGCCGCGCAGCCGTTCGGCGGCGGTCCGGTCGGTCACTTCGGCAAAGCGGGCGATCGCCCCGCCCTTTCCATCATCCCTGAGCTTTTCGAGCGTCAAGGCCCCATTGTTGAAGGCGCGGAATCGCTTGAGCGACCCCACGCCTTCACCAAACAGCTTGAGCCGGACCTCCCCGGTCAGGCTGTGCGCGCCAGTGATGGCAGCCAGCGTGACGGGGCGGGAACTGGCCAAGATTTACCCTTCGGCCTGAGCTTCGCTGGCTTCCGCAGCCGGAGCTTCATCGGCAGCGGCTTCTTCGGCGGCCGGGGTAGCTTCTTCAGCAGCCGGAGCTTCGGCCACTTCTTCCACCGCGGGTGCGGCTGCGGCTTCCTTGGCGGCTTCCTCTGCTTCGCGAGCCTTTTCAGCCTTTTCTTCAGCGCGTTCCTTGGCCTTCTTGCCCGGTTCGCCCTTCTTCAGGTTTTCAGTTGCGGCGCGTTCCTTGATCCCGGCCTTGTCAAGCATGCGGGCCACGCGGTCCGTCGGCTGCGCACCAACGCCCAGCCAATAGCGAACGCGGTCTTCGACCAGACGGACGCGGTTTTCATCGTCCTTGGCCAGCAGCGGGTTGTAGGTGCCGACCTGTTCAAGATACTTGCCGTCGCGGGGCGCGCGGCTGTTGGCAACGACAACCTTGTAATAGGGGCGCTTCTTGGAGCCGCCACGCGAAAGACGAAGAGAAACAGACATTTGAACTACCTTTCTAACAAACTGAATGGGTGAAATTGCTCATTTCTTGATAAGATCATTGAGGTTGGATGGCAGACCTGGTCCGCCCAGCCCCGGCAGGCTGCCGCCGCCGCCCATGCCGCCGCCCAATCCTGGCATCGCCGCGCCAAGGCCGCCCTTGCCGAACATCTTGGCCAGCCCGCCAAGGCCGCCCATCTTCTTGATCTGCTTCATCGCGCGCTCCATTTCCTGGTGCATCTTGAGCAGCTTGTTGACGTCCTGAACCTGCACGCCCGAACCCTTGGCGACGCGGATTTTGCGCTTGGCATTCAGCAGATCAGGGCGGCTGCGCTCCTTGACCGTCATCGAACCGATGATCGCATCCATGCGCAGCAGCACCCGGTCATCCATCCCGCTGGCCTGCATTGCCGCCTTGGCCTTTTTCATGCCCGGCATCATCCCGGCCAGCGCACCGAGACCGCCCATCTTCTGCATCTGGCGCAGCTGTTGGCGCAGGTCGTTCATATCGAACTGACCCTTGGCCAT
>JAFLDC010000324.1 GCA_017302775.1 Sphingomonadales bacterium | reverse complement strand
CCCCACCGCGACCATGATCTCGGGTTTGCGCGATCGGGTTGCGTTCTTGCAGTAATCGGGCTGCTGCGGCTTGTCCGATTTGGGATCGGCCACCGCGTCGTTCAGTTTGGTCAGCGTCGCCAACATGTCCGGGTTGCGGTGAATGATCCATACCGGCTTACCGCGCCATTCGACAGTCATCATCTGACCCGGTTCGAGTTTGCTGATATCGACTTCCACCGGCGCACCGGCCGCCTTGGCACGCTCCGAAGGCAGCATGCTGGACACGAACGGAAACAGCGTCGCCAGCCCTCCGGCACCGCCAACCGCGGCCGTCGCGATCAGCAGCCGCCGCCGGCCACAGTCCACTTTCCCTTGATTGCTCATAACGCAAACCTCAAACGGTATTTATCGGGGCAAAACGTAGAAATTATAGGGGAAGCCGCAAGAGCATGACAGCGAACACGTTCTTAAGCTCCCTGAATGGCAGGTTGAAGGCCGAATATTATTGACATTGACATACAACCCTTTTCCGCACGCGGGATTTGAACAGCAAACCGCCGGTAAGTTCCTCACGATTCGCAATTCCGTCTTTCGCGCAAGGCCTGCGCCAGCGTGCCCGCATCGACATACTCCAGTTCGCCGCCGACCGGCACGCCACGCGCGATGCGGGTAACGTTGATCCCCTGCGGCGCCAGCATGGCGGTAATGTAATGGGCGGTGGCTTCGCCTTCGTTGGTGTAATTGGTTGCCAGAATGACCTCCCGAACGGCGCCATCACGGCAACGCGCCAGTAATTTCTCCAACCCGAGTTCGCGCGGGCCGATGCCGTCAAGCGGGGAGATCCGCCCCATCAGGACGTAATATAGCCCTTGATAGGCATGCGTCTGCTCCATCATGTTCATATCGACCGGCGTTTCCACCACACAGAGCAGGCTGGCATCCCGCCGCGGCGAACGGCAGCGCTCGCAGATATCGGCCTCGGTGAAGGTATTGCAACGCTGGCAATGCCGGATCGCCTGTAACGCGTGTTGCAACCCCTCGGCGAGCCGCAAGGCACCCTTGCGATCGCGCTGCAGCAGATGGTAGGCCATACGCTGCGCCGATTTCGGCCCAACGCCCGGCAGGCAGCGTAGCGCCTCGATCAGCGCTTCGAGTGCGGACGGGGTCACTCCCTGCAATCTCAGAAAGGCAGTTTGAACCCAGGCGGCAGATTCAACCCGGAGGTAAATCCGGCCATTTTCTCCTGGCTGACCACTTCGGCTTTGCGAACGGCATCGTTGTATGCGGCGGCCACCAGATCCTCCAGCATTTCCTTGTCGTCCATCACCGAAGGATCAATGGCCACCCGACGCACGGCATGCGAACAGGTCATCAAGACCTTGACCATTCCCGCGCCGGATTGCCCCTCAACCTCGGTCTGAGCCAGTTGTTCCTGAGCCTTCTTCATGTTTTCCTGCATCATCTGGGCCTGCTTCATCAGGCCACCCAGGCCACCTTTCATCATTTTTGCACTCCGTCAGTTCACTGGTTTGATGGTTGTCTCGATCAGCGATGCGTCGAACTGTTCGATCACGTCGCGGACGAAGGGATCCTGTTCGATAGCGGCAATCGCCGCATCCTGTTTTTCCTTGCGCTCTCGCTGCGCGGTAATCGCCGGCGTATCCGACTCGTTCTCGGCCAATTCGATCCGGAGGCTCAGTTCTCTGCCGAAATGTTCAACCAGCGCCTGCTGCAGGCGCTCCGGCGCCGGCTTCATCTGCAGATGCCGGTGCGATGGCGATAATCGCAGCAGACAGCTAGCGGTATTGAGCTCGCGCAGCTCACAGTGTTGCGCTAACTCTCTAGCCATGCCGTTCAACTTGAGACCGGCGATCAGCGCCTGCCAGTCCACCGTTGCAGGATGGACCGCTGCCGGGCGCGCTTTCACTTCGCTGCACAAGAGGGCGGCCGTTACGGCCGCCGACGGCGGCGTATTTGCTACTGCCGGCGCTTCCTTCGGCGTCGTCATAGAACTGGCTCTGGAAGCGCTCAAGACCGTCTCATCGCCTCCCGGGCGAAACGCATGCAGGCGTAACAGGGTCATTACGAATCCAGCCTGCTCATCGGGTGCCAATCCCAGTTCCTGACGCCCCTGGACGACGATCTGATAAGCCAATTGCACGAACTCGGGCGAGAACGCTGCCGCCAACCGTTGGATTCGCTCCCGTTCCGGCAACTCGTCCGACACGGTCTCGGCGGCAAATTGGGCGACCTGAATGCGGGTCAGCAGCCAGCCCAATTCCAGCAGGGCGGAAGAAAAAGCCAGGCTGCGCCCAGCCATCTCATCGGCGATAGACAGCATCCCGCCTGCGTCTTGACGTACCAGGGCTTCGAGAAGATCGAACAGGTAGTCCAGATCGACCGTCCCCAGCATATCGCGCACCTGGGCTTCCACGATTTTGCCTGCCCCGTGAGCAATTGCTTGATCGAGCAAGGACAACGCATCGCGCATGCTGCCGGCGGCGGATCGGGCTATCAATTGCAGCGCCGGGTTTTCGTAAGGAACACCCTCTGCTTCGAGAATCCGGATCAAGTGGGCGCAGATTGAACCGATAGGCATCTGCTTGAGATTGAACTGCAAACAGCGACTTAACACCGTCACCGGAATCTTTTGTGGATCAGTGGTGGCCAGTATGAACTTGACATGCTCCGGCGGCTCCTCAAGGGTCTTCAGCATTGCGTTGAATGCCGCATTCGACAACATGTGAACTTCGTCGATGACGTAGACTTTGTAACGACCGCGGGTCGGCGCATAGACGGCGTTCTCGAGCAACTGCCGCATCTCATCGACACGGGTATTGGTTGCCGCGTCGACCTCCAGCAAATCGACATAGCGCCCCGCGTCGATTTCCTGACAAGTGCTGCAAACTCCACAAGGAGAAGCAGTCACCCCGGATTCACAATTCAGCGACTTGGCCAGGATGCGGGCAATCGTGGTTTTGCCCACGCCGCGGGTTCCGGTAAACAGATAGGCGTGATGCAGCCGCTTTTCGGTCAGGGCATGTGTGAGGGCGCGGACCACATGTTCCTGTCCGACCAGTGTGGCAAAGTTGCGCGGCCGCCACTTGCGCGCAAGAACCTGATAACTCATGCGCCCCTCACAAAAATTGAAATGGCGAGCCTTACCCCCGGCACTTGCAGTCAATGGCTGTGGCTGCTTCCTTCCGGACCTGACCAGGTTCACCACCCTGCAATGCGGGGAGACCCGCCGGGGCGAATTCTAGCACAGGCACACAGGCGATTCCGGAAAAGACGACACCCGGTCCAACAACGTTTGTGGGCGTAAAAAAGGCGAACCCCCTGCTGAGATTAGCAGGGGGTTTTGAGGGGAGCCTGGCGGTGACCTACTTTCGCAAGCGAGGTGCTCACTATCATCGGCGCGATTTCGTTTCACGGTCCTGTTCGGGATGGGAAGGGGTGGGTCCGAAATGCTATTGCCGCCAAGCGTAACTTGTGCCGCTGCGCGCCGGTTGGCGTTCAGCGTAAAACTGTGAAGAAGGTGTGTGATTGCGTTGAGTTGCTGTTGTAACAAGGTTATAGGATCAAGCCGCACGGGCAATTAGTATCGGTTAGCTTAACGCATTACTGCGCTTCCACACCCGACCTATCAACGTGGTGGTCTTCCACGACCCTTTAGCGGGATCAAGTCCCGAGGGAAGTCTCATCTTGAGGCGAGTTTCACGCTTAGATGCTTTCAGCGTTTATCTCTTCCATACATAGCTACCCGGCGATGCGACTGGCGTCACAACCGGTACACCAGAGGTATGTCCACTCCGGTCCTCTCGTACTAGGAGCAGGCCCCCTCAAACTTCCAGCGCCCACGGCAGATAGGGACCAAACTGTCTCACGACGTTTTAAACCCAGCTCACGTACCTCTTTAAATGGCGAACAGCCATACCCTTGGGACCGGCTACAGCCCCAGGATGAGATGAGCC
>JAFLDC010000323.1 GCA_017302775.1 Sphingomonadales bacterium | reverse complement strand
CGTTGCCCCACTGCAGCCCTTCCAGTCGCAGGAAACACAGCTTGTTGTCCTTCTGCCACGGAACATAGTCCGACGGGCCGACGTGGATATTTTCGTCCGCGAGACGCTGGGCCAGCATCGCCTGGACCGCTTCGGTCTTCGATTCCTTCTTGGAACCAAGCCGCTGACGATCGAGCATGTTCATGAAGTCGGTGTTGCCACCGGTGTTAAGCTGATAGGTCCGCTCCACGGTGACGCCGCGTGCTGCGAACAGGCTGGAGAGGACGCGGTGGACGATCGTCGCGCCGACCTGGGCCTTGATATCATCACCCACGATCGGGATGTTCTTTTCGCGGAACCGGGCTTCCCATTCGGGCCGGCTGGCAATGAACACCGGCATGCAGTTGACGACTGCCACGCCTGCTTCAAGCGCGCATTCCATGTAGAATTCAGTGGCTTCCTGCGAACCGACCGGCAGGAAATTGATCAATACCTCGGCGCCCGAATCCTTGATCGCCTGAACGATCCGGGCCTGGTCAGCCTCTGCTTCGTCCGAAACGACAAAGCCCTTGTCACCAACGGTGGTCATGTGAGCGGCAACACCGTCAGAAACCTTGCCCATAATCACCTTGGATCCGGTGGCGGGCACGTCCTGCTGGAATATCTTGGTGTTGTTGGGCTGGGCAAAGATCGCCTCGGCAATGTCCTTGCCTACCTTGCGGGCATCGACATCAATGCCAAGCACGAAATCGACGTCACCGGCACCATAGCCACCGATCTTGTCGTGGATCAGGCCTTGTGACGAATTGTTCTGACGATAATAGGTGACGCCCTGAACCAGCGAGCTTGCGCAGTTCCCGACGCCAATCATGGCGACCTTGATCGGCTTCATTCTGTTTTGTCCCTTCAGAGCGACACACGACGGGTCGCGAAACGCCCGTCATTGAAAAATTTGGGTGCCAAAAGCAAGCCAATTGGCCCGCGTCAAGTGCAATGAGCATTGATGCGGGCCTCAGCGACAATTCTGTTGGCAGCCCGGACTGGCAGGTTGCACCGGCAACGGCAGGCTCTATCCCGGCGAATCGCAAGGATTCACTTGGGAGACATGGCTTGGCATTGGAAGGATCAGCACGCAGCGGAGCAGTGAAACGCCCGCAGCGCCCGCGTGAGCTTCAGGATCCGCTCAACCACTACCTCTACCACCCCCTGGCCTGGCGGTTTGCCCGATTGCTCGCACCAACGCCCATCACTCCCAACATGGTGTCCGTGCTGGGTGCTGGCTGCGTAATCGCTGCAGCCTTTGCCTATACCCAGCTGTCCTGGCCGGTTTCCGCTGCACTTGGACTGGGGCTGCACATGACCTGGCACGTCGTGGACGGCGCAGATGGCGACCTCGCGCGGTTGACGGGCCGTTCCAGCCCGATTGGCGAAATGGTCGACGGGCTGTGCGACTATCTCAGCCATGCCGTGCTCTATATCATGCTGGCGATGCTGCTGGCGAAAGGCAGCGGGTTCTTTTCGGGGTGGCATGCGTGGGTCTTGGTGATTTTGGCCGGAATCAGCCACGCGTTGCAGGCAAATCACGTTGAGGTGCAGCGGCGACAGTATCAGTATTGGGTCTATGGTACGCCATGGTTGCGCAACAGCCATGGGCGTGAAGGCTCGGCGACCTCCAAAAGTTGGGCAGGGGCGCTCGTATCGGCCTATATTGGCGTGGCCAGCGGCATGACCCCGCAGGCCCTCAAGATCGACGCGGCGGTGCAGGCCGCTCAGGGCAATCCGGTTCAGCTTGACCTGATCGCGAAGGCCGCCCGGGCCGAAACCGAACCGCTGCTGCTGTTGTGCAAGGTTCTGGGACCCAATCCGCGCGCGATTGCGCTGGGACTGTCGATGTTTGCGGGAAGTCCGGTGTGGTATATGCTGTACCAGGCCATTGCCCTCAACCTGCTGCTGGTATTCTCGGTACGCGCTCACAATGCGGCGGCCCGGCGGATCGCAGCGCGAATCGGAGTGTGATCGATGCTGCACGAACACCTGCTGGACGACGCCCGTGCGCTGGAAGAAGACATCGTGTCGCTACGCCGTGCGATCCACGCCGAGCCCGAGCTGGGATTGCAAACGCCAAAGACGCGGGACAAGGTTCGTGCGGCACTGGCCAACCTGCCGCTGGAATGGATCGAAGGCCCCTCCACTACTGGTCTTGTCGCGACACTGAAGGGCGGGGGCGGTGACGGACCGTGCGTACTGCTGCGCGGCGACATGGACGCCCTGCCGATGCCGGAAGAAACCGGGCTGGACTATGCCTCGACCGTCGCCGGGGCAATGCACGCCTGCGGTCATGATACGCACACTGCGATGCTGGCCGGGGCCGTACGATTGCTGTGCGCCCGGCGCGAGTCGTTGCAAGGCGAAGTGCGTTTCATGTTCCAGCCGGGCGAGGAAGGCTTCCACGGCGCGAAATTCATGCTCGAGGACGGGCTACTCGGCGGCGAGGGCACGGGACGGGCAATGCCGGAGGCCGCATTTGCATTGCATGTGATGCCCAATGCCAAGCACGGTCAGGTTGCCGGACGGGCCGGCGCGCTGATGGCTTCGGCCGACCAATTCGACATCACGGTCAGGGGTCAGGGTGGACATGCCGCTATGCCTTACAGCGCGCTCGATCCGGTGCCGATCGCCTGCGAGATCGTCGTTGCGTTACAAACCCTGGTGACCCGCCAGTTCGATGCGAATGATCCGGTAATTTGCACCGTAGCGCAAATCGAGGCCGGGACCGCGCACAACATCATCGCCGATTTCGCGACGCTGCGCGGAACGCTGCGTGCGCTCTCCAACCGTCACCGTGACAAGCTACATGCCGCACTCCAACGGCTCGCGATGGGGATCGCGGCGGCACATGGCGCCGAAGCAAGTGTCACGATCACCCCTGGCTTCCCGGTCTCTGTCTGCGACCCGCGGGCTGTGGCCCTGGGAGAAGCAGTTAGCGCCGACCTGTTCGGCGAGGGGGTGTTCCGCCGCCTCGATCAGCCGATCATGGGCGCCGAGGATTTCGCATATGTCCTGCAGCAGATCCCCGGAGCAATGTTCTTCCTTGGCGTTGCGGAGGAAGGTGCGGACTGGCACAAATGTCCAGCCATCCATTCACCGCGCATGACCGTCGACGAATCAGCGCTGCCCAAAGGCGCCGCGCTGCTGGCCGGCTGTGCGGTGCGGTTTTTGGAACGAGGCTTCGCCAAGCCCTGAATGCCACGGTCAAGCCAACTCCGGCCAGCCAGCGCCGAACCGCCCAAGAAAGGCGGTCACTCCCTTTGTCAAATGCTTGCGTTGCGGAGAATCGCAACTATCAAAATGAGCTAATACGGACATCGACTTGGAGGTCTTGTTGGCCACCCAGACAAAATCGCTGATGGGAGTTTCCGACCAGACTGAGAAAGTGTTGCCGGAATTGGCACTCGGCGATGAGGTATTTCTTGCCCTGTGCGAGGACACGCTGATATTTCTTGATCTCAGGCGAGATGATTACGTCTCGATCGAACCAAGATTCACGGATCGTCTGCTTGAAAGTCTGGGGCTCCCTGGTTCGGGCACATCCGCATCCAGCGGCCGCGTTGTTGACGCAGCTGAATTCTCAGCCCTGCTGAGCGACCTGGCCGAAGCTGGTCTTGTGAGCATCCAGGCCACCACGCGTCCATTCGAAATGCTCGATCATCCAGGCGATATCCAAGAACTGCAACGGTTCGGCGTGGGCGGTCCGGGCGTCAGATGGAGCCATCTCCTTGCCATGGCCAAGGCGGTCGTGCGGGCCCGTTGGAAGCTGGGAATCTGGCCTCTGAGCCGGGCAGTCAATTCAGTCCAGCAAAGGCGACCAGTGCCCTTACACGCACGATTTGACCGTCAACGCCTCCAGCGATGCGGATGCCTCCCGTGGGTTTGTGCTAATGGGGCAGGTGGTCAACCTTCGCTCATCTAACAGCAACGG
>JAFLDC010000322.1 GCA_017302775.1 Sphingomonadales bacterium | reverse complement strand
AAAAAGGGTACCGCAGAGGTACCCAGTTTTATGTGTGTTTGGCGCGCCCGGAGCGATTCGAACGCCCGACCCCTTGGTTCGTAGCCAAGTACTCTATCCAACTGAGCTACGGGCGCGCTGCACAACGAAGCGCGCATTATACGGAAACCGCCGGAGAAAGCAACAACCCTTCGGTCAGCGATCTACGTAACTTCGCATAATTCGTATTATGTAAACTACTATGGCGACCTGGCTCAGGCCTATGCCGTCTAACTCAGTTCAAGTCCTCTTCGCTGATCACCGGCAACCGAACCACCGCGATTCCCTCTTCCGACAATTCCTCAAACTCGGTTTGGGTTGCCTGGCCGCGGATCATGCGTTCCGGCGCTTGCTGATAATGCATCCGTCTGGCTTCGGCGGCAAACGCCGGGCCGACGTCTTCGCTGAGCGATACCACGGCTTGCGCGAACTGGCGATAAATCGCCATCGCTTGCGTCGTCGTCATCGGCAAGTTGCTGGTGGCTGCGATAGGCCCTTTGGCTGGGGTATCGTCGCCTTCGGTTACCGTGCGCTGTTTGCCGATAGCGATCGCCGATGGCAGTTTGCGAACGCTCGGGCTGGCGCATTGAGGACAAACCAGCAATCCCCGCTCAAGCTGTTCGGTAAAGTCGCTGGCGCTGTGAAACCACCCTTCAAAGCGGTGATCGTGTTCGCAGATTAGGTCGTAGATAATCATTCTTGGCTATTTGTGGTGCCCGGGACGGGAATCGAACCCGTACGGCTTGCGCCGAGGGATTTTAAGTCCCTTGTGTCTACCAATTTCACCACCCGGGCGAAGGGTCATTATAAGCGCCCGTCACCAACGAAAAAGGGAAAGCACCGAGGCGCTTTCCCTTCGTTTGATTCTGGAGCGGGAGACGAGTCTCGAACTCGCGACCTCAACCTTGGCAAGGTTGCGCTCTACCAACTGAGCTACTCCCGCGTTACATCTATTCCTGGAGGCGCGAGCCGGAGTCGAACCGACCTACACGGATTTGCAATCCGGTGCATAACCGCTTTGCTATCGCGCCCCTAAAACCAATCGGGGAAGCTTTCGCTTCCCCGTAAAATTCTGGAGCGGGAGACGAGTCTCGAACTCGCGACCTCAACCTTGGCAAGGTTGCGCTCTACCAACTGAGCTACTCCCGCATGAGCGAGGGCGCATTATAGGCCCTGCCTTGCAAAAGTCAACTTTGCCGCTGGCCGCGGCGCACGATTTCCGGCCAGGCCATATGCAAGTAATACCCCATCGACCAAAGCGTTAGCGCCGCCGCAATCCAGATCAGCCACGACCCGATCTCTTGCGGGCGGAAATCGCCAATCGGCGCGTGATAGAGCATGAAAGGAATGGCGATCATCTGGGCAGAGGTCTTGACTTTGCCGATCATCGATACAGCGACGTTACGCGAGGCACCGAGTTGCGCCATCCACTCGCGCAGGGCCGAGATGGTGATTTCCCGCCCGATGATGATGCTGGCGACAATGGCGTCGGCGCGGTCGAGCTGAACGAGCACGATCAGGGCAGCGGCAACCATGAGTTTGTCGGCGACCGGGTCGAGAAAGGCACCGAATGCCGAAGTCTGATTCCACTTGCGAGCAAGATAGCCATCGGCCCAATCGGTCACCGCGGCAGCGCAGAAAATGATGGTTGCGACCAGGTTTTGTTCCTGTGGCGTCAGCCAGTTGGCGGGCATGTAAAACGTTGCCAGCAATAGCGGAATGGCGACAATGCGCAGCCAGGTCAGCAGGATGGGCAGATTGAATGGCATCAGTGCAAGGCGGTATAAATCTGTTCGGCCAGTTCCCGACTGATTCCGGGAATCTCAGCGAGTTGTTCAATGGACGCGGCCAGTACCCCCGGCAGTCCGCCAAAACGGGTGACCAGTGCCTTGCGGCGTGCCGGTCCGACACCCGGGATGCTCTCCAGCTTGGACGTCTTGCGTGCCTTGCCCCGTTGGTTGCGATGCCCGGTGATGGCAAAACGATGCGCTTCGTCGCGGATTTCCTGAATCAGATGCAGCCCCGGATGTTCCGGGGGTAATTGTAGCGGTTCCCGGCCATCGGCAAAAATCAAAGTTTCCAGCCCGGGCTTGCGTTCCTCCCCCTTGGCAACGCCAATCATCAGCAGATGTCCAAGCCCGAGGTCGGTAAGTGCCGCATAGGCCGCACTGACCTGCCCTTTGCCGCCATCGATGAGGATCAGGTCGGGCACCCTGCCCTCGGCACCCTCCCCGCTCGCCAGCCCGTCATAGCGGCGAGTCACCGCCTGGCGCATGGCAGCGTAGTCGTCACCCGGCTGGATGTCGCGAATGTTGAAACGGCGGTAATCGGATTTGCGCATGCCGTTACCGTGATAGACCACACAGGAGGCCACCGTGGCTTCGCCTTGCGTATGGCTGATGTCGAAGCATTCGATATGCACCAGCGGTTCGGCGAGCCCCAGCGCATCCTGCAATGCGGCTATGCGCTTTTCCTGCATGGCGGTGGCTTGTTGTCGGGCGATGATGGCCAGTTGCGCATTCTGGCGAGCCATCTCGACCCAGGCTTTTTGCGCGGCACTGCGTGGTAGCCCGATGGGTACTGGATGGCCGGCCAACTCGGCGAGAGAGGCCGCGAGTTCGTCATCGCCCTCCTCGGCCGGCGCGGGGGTGACGATCACGCGCGCCGGTGCGGGATGCAGGCCATAGTGCTGGCGCAGAAAGGCGGCGCAGGCTTCCTCGGGCATCGAATCGCCGGCATGCACAGGAAACTGTGGTCGGTCGCCCAGATGCCGGCCTCCTCGTACCATGGCGAGGTTGACGCAGAGCAGCCCGCTTTCGCGCACAGCCACCACGATATCGACGTCTTCGTTCTTGTGGCTGGAGACGAACTGCTTTTCCTGCACCTGCCGCAACGATTGCAACTGGTCGCGATAGACCGCCGCCTGCTCAAAAGCAAGGCGCATGGAGGCTTCCTCCATGGCCAAAGTGAGGCGTTTGCTGGCTTCCTGATGTTTGCCGAGAAGAAAGAGGCTGGCGTACTGCACATCCTCGGCATAATCCTCCCGCCCGATCAGATCAACGCAAGGGCCGCTACAACGCTTGATCTGATAAAGCAGGCAAGGACGCGAGCGGTTGTTGAACACGGAATCTTCGCAGGTGCGCAGGCGAAACATCTTCTGCAGCAGATGAATGCTCTCGCGCACCGCCAGGCTGCTGGGATAAGGACCGAAGTACTCCGATTTGCGATCCGGATTGCCGCGGAAAAAGCCCAAACGCGGGTAAGCATCGCGGGTGATCTGAATGTAGGGGTAGGATTTGTCGTCGCGAAAGAGGATGTTGTAACGCGGCGCCAGCGATTTGATCAGATTGTTTTCCAGCAGCAGTGCTTCGGCTTCGGTGCGGGTCACTGTTGTTTCGATACCGGCAATCTGGCCAACCATGTGCGCAATACGCGGGCTGGGCAGGTTTTCACGAAAATACGACGCGACCCGCTTTTTAAGATTCTTGGCCTTGCCGACATACAACACCGAGCCGTCGGCGCCCAGCATGCGGTAGACGCCGGGCAACTCGGTCAGCGTGGCGAGAAAGGCCTTGGCGTCAAAACTCATAGGGTTGTGTGCCAGCACCAATGCCAGGGTTCGTAGATATATCCCTGTGGATTACTGATTGGATAGGAAAGGCGGAAACCGTAACCGCTGGCGTTCGCCATCAGCCAAGCGAAGGCCGGCGTTGATTCAAAGTCCACAGTCAGCGACTGCGCTTCCGGGGTTCCGATATCAACGGCTCGACCGCTGTGGTGTTCGCTATAACCCGGCGGCGCGCATACCTGCAGAATACTTGTCAGTGCTTCGCCAGCATCCAGTTTGCGGCGCACGATGGCTGCCTGCCGTTCAATGCTGCGATGGGCGGAAATAATGAAAACTTCTATTCCTTCTGTTGCCGCAGCCTGTTTCATCATTTTCCAGGCG
>JAFLDC010000321.1 GCA_017302775.1 Sphingomonadales bacterium | reverse complement strand
TGGCAGCGGCCATCGGCAAGTCGCCGATGGGCCTGTTCGCCGCCGGGCTGGATGAAAGCGCCCGCCATGACGTGACCGCGCTGTTGGCTCCGCTGGGCCAACCCGAGTGGCTGGCGCGCGAAGACCAGCTTGATGCGGTAACCGCGCTGGCCGGTTCGGGGCCGGCTTTCGTCTATCGCCTGATCGCGGCGCTGGCTGAAGGCGGGGCAGAGCTGGGTCTGGAACCGGGACAGGCCGATCGGCTGGCGCGTGCCATGGTCGAAGGCGCGGCGACCCTGGCCGCCGGATCGCCCGAAAGCCCGGCTGAACTGGCCCGCCGTGTCACCAGTCCCGGCGGGACCACAGCGGCAGGGCTGGCGGTGCTTGACCGGGATCAGGCGCTCGCCCGCCTGATTGCCGAAACCTTGCGCGCCGCCCGCGATCGCGGAGCGGAACTGGCTGCCGCCGCGCGGCGCTGAACGCCGTTTGTCGATTGTTGACGGAATCATTCCGGTTTTGCTTGAAACCAACGCCGGTTCCACCGATATTCGTGGTATCGCCCCTATTTCGGGGCGGCAAAGGAGTTTGTCATGGCTGAATGGAACGACCCGCGGACAACCCGTTCGCCCTTTGGGGCCGGGCCGACCATCGATGGTGGATCGATTGGCGCTACCACCATGGATCAGGGTTTGCGGCGCTATATGCTGTCGATCTACAACTACATGGCCTCGGGCGTGCTGCTTTCGGGCATCGTCGCCCTGCTGTTTGCCTCGTCGGGGATAGCCGCGCAGGTGATGGTAACGCCGCTGCGCTGGGTTATCGCGCTGGCGCCGCTCGGCTTTGTAATGGCGATGAGCTTTGGCCTTAACCGGATGAGCGAAGGAACGCTCAAGCTGCTGTTCTGGACGTTCAGCGTAGCCATGGGCCTGTCGCTGTCGGTGATCTTCCTGATCTATACCGGACCGTCGATCGCAACGACCTTCTTCGCCACCGCGGGCGCGTTTGCTGGCCTCAGCCTCTATGGTTACACCACCAAGCGCAACCTTTCGGCGATGGGCAGTTTCATGGCCATGGGTGTGATCGGCCTGGTGATCGCGATGCTGCTGAACCTGTGGTTCCAGTCGAGCATGCTGGCCCTGGCGATTTCGGCAATCGGCGTGATCGTGTTCGCCGGCCTGACGGCCTGGGATACGCAGCGCCTGCGTGATACCTATTATCAGGTCGCCGGAAGCGATCTGATGGGCAAGGTCGTGATTATGGGCGCGCTGTCGCTCTATCTCGACTTCATCAACATGTTCCAGTTCCTGTTGAGCTTCCTGGGTAGCCGGGACTGATCGCTCACCAGCAACGGCAAGTCGTGCCCGGGGCGTCAAAGGCGCTCCGGGCATTTGCTTTGTGGTGACAAGCGGCTAGGAAGCGAGGGAATGGCATCGGCCCGCCTGAAGGTGGCGCGGCGGCGAGGGGTTTGAAAACGATGGGTTGGCAGTTTCGCAGGAATGTTCTGACAGTAGTAACCGTGGCCACCCTTGGCGTGCTTTCCGCGTGCGGGCCGAAATCGACCCCGCCACCACCACCGCCACCGCCGCCCGCGCCGCCGCCGGTGGTTTACATTCCGCCGCGGCCGCTGCCGCCGCTGGGTGCCGCAGCCAGCCTCGTCGTGCCGCCGGTTGGCGTCGATGGCACGCGCCGCACCGTCAATACCGGGATTACCCCGGCGCAGACACTGTGGAACTTCCGTTCTGCCTACAACGTCGCGGCGCTGAACTGCATGAAGCCGGAACATGCCGATATCCTCGTGGGCTACAAGAAGTTCCTGGTCACCCACAAGAAGGCGCTGACGACCGCTAACAAGACGGTCGACAGCGAATTCCGCAAGCGTCACGGCACGGCGTTCGTTCGTCCGCGCGAGGCCTATATGACGCAGGTCTACAACTTCTATGCCTTCCCGCCGACAGTCGCCCGGTTCTGCGACGCGGCGCTGATAATGGCGCGCGAATCCATGACGGTTAAGCCGGCTGACCTGCAGCCATTTTCGGTGCGCAGCCTGGCGATGCTCGACGGTGTGTTCGAGACTTTTTACAAGTCATACGATCAGTATCGGGCCGATGCCGCGGCGTGGGACGCCAAATACGCCCCTGCGGCCACCGCTCCTGTCGCTCCCGTATCGGGGCCAACCCCGACGCCAGGAACCTGACGCCGATCTTGTAATTTTACGCTTTCAAGCTTTGTGCCCATTCGCTAAGGCGAGCCCCTCGCGTGTGGCTGGGGCTTTGTCGTTCTGGCCTGCACTCGCACTGGAACGGGGCCGTAGCTCAGATGGGAGAGCGCGTCGTTCGCAATGACGAGGTCAGGGGTTCGATCCCCCTCGGCTCCACCAGTGCCTTGCCATTCGCCACATTCCGGCCTGCAAATGGCGACCTTCTGCGCTTCCGGTGCTCACGGCCTCCACGGCCGCTGCGTGCCGGTTCCGGGATGTCGCCATTTTCGGCTCAAACTGGGGCGAATGGCAAGGCACTGACCCTAGACCGCGACATCCCTCCTCAATTCCGTTAGAACCCAGTCCATGCATTTTCTCGACCAGGCCAAAATCTACATCCGCTCGGGCCAGGGCGGCCCTGGCGCCGTATCGTTTCGGCGCGAAAAGTACGTTGAATACGGCGGGCCGGATGGTGGCAACGGCGGCAAAGGCGGGGACATCATCTTCGAAGCGGTCGCCGGGCTCAATACCCTGATCGATTTCCGCTATGCCCAGCACTTCAAGGCGCCGCGCGGCGTCCACGGATCGGGCAAGGACCGCAACGGCGCGGCCGGCAAGGATCTGGTGATCAAGGTGCCGGTGGGCACGCAGCTGATTTCGGACGAGGACCGTGAGACGGTGTTGCTCGATCTGACCGAGGCCGGGCAGCGCGTCACCTTCCTGCACGGCGGGATGGGCGGGCGCGGCAATGCCAGCTACAAGACCAGCACAAACCGGGCCCCGCGCCAGCACCAGCCGGGCGAGATGGGCGAAGAGATGTATGTCTGGCTACGGCTGAAGCTGCTGGCCGATGCCGGACTGGTCGGCCTGCCCAATGCCGGCAAAAGCACCTTCATCAATCAGATCACCAATACCAAGGCCAAGGTCGGCGATTATGCGTTCACCACCCTGACCCCGCAATTGGGCGTGGTGCGCCACCGCAACCGCGAGTTCGTGCTGGCCGACATCCCCGGTCTGATCGCAGGCGCGGCTGACGGGGCCGGGATCGGGGACCGCTTCCTTGGCCATATCGAGCGCTGCCGGGTGCTGATACACCTGATCGATATCAATGGTACCGATCCTGCCGAAGCACTGGAAATTATCGAGGAAGAGCTGGAAGCCTATGGCGGCGGGCTGGATGAAAAGCCGCGCCTGATCGCGCTTAACAAGATCGATACGGTCGACCGTGAACTGGTCGACATGTTCATCAAGGAGCTGAAGGCGGCAGGCGCAAAGAAAATTTACCCGATCTCTGGCGCGACCGGCAAGGGCATGGACGCGCTGCTCAACGCCGTGATCGGCTTTCTCCCCGCCGCGACCGTGACCGAACGGCCCGACGGGGAAATGGAAGAAGGCGACGACAAACCCTGGTCGCCGGTTTGATCACAGATGGATTTTGACCAGCCCCGGGTCACGCCTGGGGCTGGGCTTCCTGCCTGAACCTTTCCTACTTCGGCCAAACCTGCCACTCCAACCCAATGCCCCGCATCACCGCCACAACGGAAGTTTACAGTCCATCAGGCTGGTTCAGGCTGATCGGTGCAAGAAAATACCTTTTTATCAGCGATTTAAAAATATTTCTCAGCGAAAGGTTACACAGTTTCGCACCGCGTTGGCTGTGCGATTCCACGCCCCGGTTGCATCCCCGCGCCAAATCCCTAATCGCCTTTGCATGACTATCGCCCGCCTTCCTGACCTGGCTGACAAGGCCGCCTGCCCCCGGCTGGTGATCAAGATCGGATCGTCATTACTGGTCGATC
>JAFLDC010000320.1 GCA_017302775.1 Sphingomonadales bacterium | reverse complement strand
GCACCAGCTGCGAGAACGGGATGTCGCGCGAGGAACTGAGCACGAGCTTGGGAACAGACTTGATCATGGCAATTCTCCATGACGGGCGCCGGGAGCCTCTCTCTCGGCCTCGACCCGTCACGAAGCGAAGCGCCGCCCTCTCACTCTGGAGAGAGCAGCGCCACGCTGGAGAAGTACCGTGATGGCCCAAGCTCAATGGACCCGATCTAGCAACTTCTTCGCCTTGCCCTCCATGTCGAGCCGCGCGTCCTGGTGCGCCTTGCCGCGGGCCAGCGCGGTGATCCCTTGCACGAAATCGAAGACTGATTCGGGAGGGCGGCCCTCCTCGGCAAGGACTGTCTCGATGATCTTGCCGGTCTCGGCCTTGGAAAACCCGCGCGCCCGAAGGAAGTCGCTGCGGTCGTCGTCGGTGCGGGCAACAATCCGCTCGCGCGCCGCCTTGATGCCGTTGACGAAGGGCTGAGGCGATGAGTTCGCGAATCCTTCCAGCGCCGGTGCGGCCTCGTGCGCGAAACGGTTCGCCGCATATTTGCTGTGGCGGATGGAGATTTCCTCGAAGTCTTCTACACCCCAAAGGTTCCTGTTCTGGCATACGGCGCGCAGGTAGAAGCTCGCCATGCCGAGCGTCTTGGCCCCGACTTCGGAGTTCCAGCAGTAAAATCCGCGGAAGTAGAGATCGGGCGATCCGTCGGGCAGGCGCCCGGCTTCGATCGGGTTGAGATCGTCGACCAGGAACAGGAACACGTCGCGGTCCGATGCGTAGAGCGTGGTGGTATCGCGCGTGATGTCGACGCGCGGATTGTAGATCCCGGTCGACCAGTCGAGCACGCCGGGCACCTTCCAGCGGGTGTCGCCGGCGCCATTGCCCGCGATCCTCTGCACGGCTTCGACGAGCTCATGGTCGTAAATGCGACCATAATCGGGGCCGGTCACGGCGCGCAGTTCAACGCGACCGTTGTCGGTTTCCAGCGTCTTGATCTGCTCGGCACGATGCGAAGTCAGTCCATATTGCAGGTTGATCGCCGCCAGCGGCGCCGGAAGCTGGCGCAAATAGGCCGCCGGTGCGCCGACCTGGCTCGCCAGCTGGCCAAAGCTCCAATGGGTCGGCGCGACCGGCGCGTCGGCGCCGGGCAGCATCAGCGCCAGACGCTCGGGATCGTTGCGGTTTGCTTCGACATGGATCAGCGCGGTCTCGACCACGCGGGTCCGGCTGCGTTCGGACCGCCCTCGCACCGAACGGGCGAGTTCGCCCAGCGACAGAAACCGCTCATCGTCGGGCCGAGAGAACCACTCCGACGACACCCGCCCGACCCGCTCGCCGCGCGTGACATCCACCTTGTAGCCGCCGCTCGCATCGCGGCGTGCATCGAGAACCTGCATGTTCATGGGAAAATCTCCATGACGGGCGGCCGGGAGCCTCTCTCTCGACCCTCATCCCGTCACGGCGATGCCCGCCACCCTCTCACTCTAACCTGCTCATGCTGGTGGTCGCCGGAGCGGCGAGCGAATTTGCCAAAGCAAGAAACCGCACCCTGACAGGAGGCGGAAGTCGCTGGCCTTTGCTCGTGCAGGCGGAAAGGCGGGGCTTGTCGGCTTTCAGCGCCTGCACATAAATCATGACTGCCGGTTCAGCGTGCGCGCGGGGCCCTTCTCGTGAAGCGCCGCGCCCTCAGGAGCAGACCCGAAGAGGTCTGCGGGACAGAGCGCGTCACCAGCGCCGCTCCTCTTCTCGGGGCGTTGCGGGGTGTCCCCGCTCGAAGGGGTAGCAGGAGACGCAGAGCGGCTTCGGCTCAGGGGAAGTCCTTCCCCAATCGTCTCGAATTGCTAGGAGGCACCAGCTGCAATGCAGTTTGAAGATGACGGTAAATACTAACGTCTGAGTCGTCGTTCGATTTCCGCTGGCGCAGATGAAATTTCTTCGGCCTGAAACCTGTTTGTCATCGATAGACACTGAAACTTAGGTTTTGAATTTTCGGGGATATTTCTCAGTAAAAACATAAGGTTAGAAATATGGCGGACCGGCCTTCGGCAATGCTGCTGCGATATATTTTTTTCACGTTGT
The DNA here is from genome assembly GCA_017302775.1 of Sphingomonadales bacterium. The sequence goes on along the minus strand of JAFLDC010000320.1, from coordinate 1,949 downwards.
ATTTCAATGACTTGAATATGCTCGGAACAATCGCGTGGGAGTGATGTCGCCAGCCGACGGGCTTGCGCTTATTCAACCAGTCGCGCAGCGCGCATGGCAAGAAACGCACAGGGGATGGCCATCAATGCCAGGCCATCGGCGCCGATCAGCGGCCAGGTCCAGCTGAGCGCCGACCCCGCGGCAAACAGCCGGTCGCTGACGTAGCCGATGGCCAGCGACACCAGGCCAATCGCGAACACGTTAATCAGCAGCATGTTGAGCCCGGTTGAGGTCGCTTTCAGCCGCTGCGGCAGCAGTTCCTCCACGACTGCAAAGACCAGTCCGTACAGCACCGTCATGAACAGGATCGAGCCTGTCATCCCGATCAGGAACAACGGACTGTCGGCATCGGCGAGCCGGTAAAGTGGGAGCAGCGGCCCGAGGAGCAGCAAGATCAGAAAGGCGGTGCGGGCGCGGTCCCAGCCAAGTCGGCGCTGCGCCCAATCGCCCAGAATTCCGCCCCCGAACGTCCCCGCAAGGCCGACAACCACAAACATCAGTCCGTACAGCGACTGGGCGCGGGCCGGTTCGATCCCCTTGTCAGCCACCAGCCAGAGCTGGACGAACGGTCCCGTCGCGGTGTGGCAGTGCGCAAGGATAATCGCCAACGAAGCCCACATCGCCCGAGGTTTGGCCCGAAATACCGTTACGAGCGCGGCGATATTGCCGACGATCGTCGGCCGGTGTGAAAGGTCGGGCGGATCATCCTGCAACCGGGCAAGTACGGCCAGCGCCGCGATACCGGTCAGGCCCATCACCAGGAAGGTGCCCCGCCAGCCAATGACGGGCCCCAACAGCCCCGCGATCAGAAACCCTCCGCCAATACCCAGCGGAATCCCGGCAAAGAATAGCCCGAGCGCACTGGCCTTGTGGCGGCCCGCCACCCGGGCAAGGATGATATTGCTTGCAGTAGGGACCAGCGTCGCCTCTCCCGCGGCAACAAAGGGCCGCGCCGCCAGAAGGGTCCAGAAGCCCTGTGCAAGCCCGGCAAGCGCGGTGAACAGGCTCCAGATCCCGAGCCCGCGCGACAGCACTTTCACCCGCCCCACCTGATCGGCCAGCACCCCGGCAAACAGCGCGGCCACGGCATAGACACCGCTAAAGGCAATGCCGGCGATCAGGGCGAACTGGCTGCGACTGAGCTCCAGGTCGCGCATGATGTCGGCAGCAAAAGCGGCGACGAGCTGACGATCGATCTGATTGACGATATGCAGAAACGTCAGAAACAGGATCAGCCCAGTGGGAAAGCGGCGCTGCTCGTCCATGGATGCGCTACCTGATCCATTCATTCACAACATCCCGCCATTGGGGCTGATGACTTGCCCTACCAGATAATGCCCGTCTCCGGCGAGATAGGCGGCAAGCCCGGCATATTCCTCCATCGTCCCCAGCCGGCCAGCGGGGATCATCTGGAACAGTCGTCCGCGTGCCGCTGGATCCAGCCGCGCCAGATAGTCGTCAAACATCGGGGTCGCCACGCCGCCCGGCGCGATCGCGTTGACGTAGATATTGGCCCCGGCCACTTCCGCTGCGACCGATCGGGTAAAAGCGATCACCGCCCCTTTGGTGGCCGAATAGTGCGGGCTGTGCGCACTCAGCGCCGAAAGTCCTGCAATCGAGGCAATGTTGACGATCCGGCCAAAGCGACGCGGCTCCATCTGCCGCAGCGCAGCGCGGGTGCAGAAGAACACGCCGTGGACGTTGACATTCCAGAACTTCAGCCAGTCGTCATCGCTCATCGCGCTGGTGAAACCCAGTGAGGCGCGCGGTTCCGGCGTGGTGAGGTAGGCGTAGTGGCGGCTGCGACGGGCCTCATCCTCCGCCCCGCCGGGGACCAGCGCGGCATTGTTGACCAGCACTTCGACCGGGCCAAGCGCTTGTTCCACCTCGGCAAAAAAGGCATCTACACC
>JAFLDC010000032.1 GCA_017302775.1 Sphingomonadales bacterium | reverse complement strand
GAAAGCTATTTGCGCCATCAAGGCCTCAGCTTTACCGATCGGTTTGATGCGAACTCTTACCTCTACATTACGCGGGCAATGGATTATTTCGATCTTGCCGAGGAACACGGTGGGCGGCTGGCTGACGCATTCGGGGCCAGCAAGGCGCGATTCTGTTTGGTCAGCTTCGATACCGACTGGCTTTATCCGACTGCGGAAAGCCGCACTATTGCCCATGCCCTGAACGCCGCCGGGGCGCCGGTCAGCTTTGTCGAACTGTCAGCCCCATTCGGCCATGACAGCTTCCTTCTCGATGTTCCCGCACTGGATCGGGTAATTGCTGGGTTCCTGGGGCAATGATCCCGCTGCGTCCTGATCTGGCACTTATCGCAGCAAACGTAGCGCCGGGCAGCCGGGTGCTTGATGTCGGCTGCGGCGATGGAGCGTTGATGGCGGTGCTTCGCGACCAGCAGCAAGTGGATGCCCGCGGGATGGAATTGGATGCGCGCGGCGTGGCCGAATGTGTCGCCAAAGGGCTGCCGGTGATGCAGGGTGACGCGGATACCGACCTGGCAGACTATCCCGATGCTGCGTTCGACTACGCGATTCTAAGTCAGACGCTGCAGACTACCAAGCGGCCTGACCTGGTACTCGATGAACTGTTGCGGGTAGGGCGCAAGGCGTTTGTATCGTTTCCCAACTTTGCACATTGGAAAGTCCGGCTTAGTCTGTTGTGGAACGGGCGCATGCCTGTGACGCGGCTGCTGCCGGTGGCTTGGTACGAGACACCGAATATCCACCATGTGACCGTGCGTGACTTTCGCGAGCTGGTGCTGGCCAAGGGGTACCGGGTTGAAGGAGAGTGGTTCCTTTCCGGGGATCGGCCGACCAGTGCGGCTGCAGCAGCCTGGCGCGCCGAACATGCCGTATTCTTGTTGGCGCGCTGATGATATCATCCCGGATCAGGCCGGAAATGCCGCCGCATCATTCACCAGGATAACCTCGTCATCGCGGGCCAAGGCCCACAGGCTCAACCCCGAAGCGCGGGCTCGCTCAACCGCCATCGATGTTGGCAATGACAGCGTTACCAGCGTGGTTGCGCCGGCGCGGACCGATTTTTCAACGATTTCATAACTGCAACGGGCGGTGGAAAGCACGAAACCCGGGGAGAGCAGGCAACCAGCGCGGGCCATCGCGCCAATCAGTTTGTCGAGCGCATTGTGCCGGCCAACATCCTCGCGCACGGTGCCAATGGTGCCATCCGCAGACACGAAAGCAGCGGCATGAGCAGCCCCTGTTTCAAGGCCTAGCGGCTGGAGATCGCGCAATCGGGAAAGCGCGCTGAAAATTGCAGCGGGCGCAATGCGGGTATGTGGCGCCACCGTTGGCAGCACCCGGGCAACCTCTGCCAGATTTTCAATTCCGCACAGTCCGCAGCTGGATTCAGCGACCCTGCTGCGGACACGCTCTGTCAGCTTGTCGATACCCACACCGGTGAGTGACGCCCGAACGATCCAGCCCAGATTGACTTGTGCTTCAGCGATGTCGGCTAAGTCAGCAGGGCACGCTGCCAATCCTTCACACAGGGCAAACCCGGTGGCGAAGTCTTCGAGATCCCGCGGGGTCGCCATCATGACGGCGTAGGAAAGGCCATTGAATTCGAGTGCCACCGGCACTTCGGGTACCCATGAACGGGCCAGCGCCCGTTGGGTACCGTCCGGCCGGATGGCGACTGGATGTTTCATTTCATGCGGTGTAGCGCGCACAGCTTGTTTCCATCGGGATCGCGCAGATAGGCCAGATACATCTTGCCCGATCCGCCTTCACGCACGCCCGGCGGATCTTCGATCGCCGTTCCTCCCGCAGCGATACCGGCGGCATGCCAGGCATCGGCCTGTTCCGGGCTGTTCATGGCGAAGCCAATCGTGGCGCCGTTGCCGTAGGTAGCCGGTTCCCCGTCGATCGGGGCTGTGACAAGAAATGTCCCTCCATTGTGCACATATATCAGCCGACCGCGATCATCCACGATGGCTTCCCTGCCGCCGATCGCCTTGAATGTAGCGTCGTAAAAGAGCTTTGACCTGGCCAGATCGTTCGATCCGACCATGTTGTGACTGTACATGTCATCTCTCCTTATTGGTTGCAACGAGCAACCTTATATCGGTGCCGGTTTGCCCTCAAGGTCGTTTGCTATCTCGGCATCGCCATTGCGCATTGGCAAAAGCAGAAACAGCAGCAGTGCGGCAAGCGAACCGAGCGACATGCAGAACGAAACCAATAACAATTGGTCGTCGCCGAAGGCCTTGAACAGGAATCCGGCAATGATCGGTGATCCAGCCGCGCCCAGGCGACCGACCCCCAGCACGAAACCGGTGCCGGTGGCACGCGCGAACGCCGGAAAACCGAGCGCAAACGCGGAATAAAAGCCGACGATCGCGCCATTGCAAAAGAACATCGCGGCAAAAGCCGCAGCACGCCAGGCACCAAGGCTGCCATAGCCCATACCAAATGCGGTAACGGCCAGGACAGCCAGCACCAGCATCGCGACGGTTGGGCCCTTGATCGCCCAGCGCTTCATCAGAAAGCCGAGCAACAGGCCGCCCAGCGCGCCGCCGATATTGGCAAAGGTCAAAACGCTGGCCGCTTCTGGCGGAGCATAGCCGGGCGGATGATCGGCCACGATTTTCACCGCCCATTTGAGGATATAGTAGAATGTGATGGTGTGAAACATATAGCCGAATGCCAGCAGCAATGTAACGGGCCTCAGGCGCGGATTGGCAAGGATGTCGGTCAGCTTCGGGCGCGGGGCGCCAGGCTCGACCGCGGGCAGAGCAGCGATCGGCGGCTTGCCGAAAACGACCAGCGATCGATTGATCCGGGCGAGTGCATCTGCTGGCCGTGTTGCGGCAAAGAATGCCGGCGTTTCGGGCACCAGCACCGCAACCAACGGCACCATGGCCGCGGTCACCACCGCTCCGAACAGGAAGACGGCCCGCCAATCGTAGTTCGGCAACAACCAGGTTTGTGCCACCAGGCCGCCGAATACGCCGCCCAGCGGATAGCCGATGACATAGATCGCCATCGCGAGGTTGCGGCCGGCCTTGCTGGTGCTTTCAGCGGTTACAGCGTTGGTTGCGGTCAGCATTCCGCCGATCCCCAGGCCGGTGATAAACCGCCAGATCGAAAGCTCGGTAACCCCCCCCGATGCGTGCGCGAAATACATCCCCGCTGCCATGATGATAAGGCAGACCAGCATGGTTGGCTTGCGTCCGCGCGTATCTGCCAATCCGCCAAGCAGAACCGACCCGAACCCCATGCCCACCAGTTCAGCTGAGAGCATGACGCCCAATGCTTCACGCGGAACGCCCCAGGCTTTCGAGATTCCCGGGGATGCAAAAGCGCTCGACAGTACGTCGAAACCGTCGAGCGCATTGAGGACGACCATCAGCGCAATCACCGCATACTGACGCCAGTTCATCGGCAAATCGTCAATAACGCGTTGAGGATCGCGTGCTGCGCTATCAGTCATGTTCGTCTGTCCTCTCCCCGACCGCTCCTATTCGTGGATACGTGTCAGCAGTTCTACCAGTGTCCTCACTTCGGCTTCGGTGAAACGACCTTTGACCCAGGCCTCGTGCTCCTGAATGGCCTTCTTGGCGGCGATAAGTGCCTTCTCCCCGTCCGGTTCAAGAAACAGCGCCTGCTTGCGGCCGTCGGTGGGCGACTTTTCCCGGCGCAAGTAGTGACGGGACTGTAACCGGTTGATGATCGTCATGGTTGTCGCCCGGTCCATGCGTAGCCGCTGGCCCAGATCGATTTGCGAAATTCCGGGGTGATCGGACACCAGCCACATCACCGAGACCTGCTTTTGCGTCAGTTCCAGGTCGGCAAACGTCTCGGTAAAATGGCGATAGCATGCACCATGCGCCAGCCGGATATGGAAGCCGACAATCGAATTGATCTCGCCAATATCGCCGTCATCGTGTTCGACTGTCGTGACCGCGTCCAAGTCGTCGTCCCTCACTCGCATCGCGCTTGCCTATTCGTTAGTATTGCATACAATCCTAGTCGAGGAGAGGATGCAATGGCCCATTTCCCTGACACCCCGAATTTTACCGGTTTCAATACGCCTTCCCGGATCGAGGCCGACATTGCCAATCTGGTGCATCAGGGCGAAATACCGGTGGAACTAAACGGCGCCTTCTTTCGAGTCCAGCCTGACCCACAGTTCCCTCCCCGGATGGGTGACGACATTTCTTTCAATGGCGACGGGATGATAACCCGGTTTCACTTTCACGATGGCCAATGCGATTTCAAGCAACGCTGGGCGCAAACCGATAAATGGAAGCTGGAGCACAAGGCCGGCCATGCCCTTTTTGGCAACTACCGCAACCCGCTGACTGACGACGAAAGCGTCAAAGGACAGATCCGTTCTACCGCCAACACCAATGCCTGGATTCACGGCGGTAAGCTTTACGCGCTCAAGGAAGACTCGCCAGCCCTGGTGATGGACGCCGGGACGATGGAGACGGAGGGCTTTACTTGGTTCGCCAATGCGGAAAGCGGCCAAAAGATGAGCGGGCAGACCTTTACCGCACATCCCAAGATTGACCCCAGAACCGGCAACATGATCGGATTCGGCTATGCCTCGACGGGTCTCTGCACCGACGATTGCACCTTCTATGAAATCACCCCCGAAGGTGCCCTGGTCCATGAGATCTGGTTCAAGGTCCCCTACTACTGCATGATGCATGACTTCGCGATTACCGACGACTATGCGGTTTTCAACATCATGCCGTCGATCGGATCATGGGAGCGACTGGAAAAGGGGCTGCCGCATTTCGGTTTCGATACCAGCCTGCCCGTCTATCTTGGCGTTCTGCCACGGCACAAGGGAGCAACCGGCGAAGACATCCGCTGGTTCAGGACGGATAACTGTTTCAACAGCCACGTCATGAATGCCTTCCAGGAAGGGAGTAAGGTCCACTTCGATATCCCGGTAGCCAAGAACAACATGTTTCCATTCTTCCCCGACGTGCATGGCGCGCCATTCAACCCGGTTGAGGCGATGAGCTATCTCACCCGCTGGACCGTCGATATGGCGTCCAACTCCGACGCCTTCGAAAGCATCACCCAGTTGACTGAGACAGCGGGTGAGTTTCCGCGGATCGATGATCGCTTTGCCGGAAAACCATACCGATATGGCTGGATGCTGGAAATGGATATGAAGCGTCCGGTCGAATTGAAGGGCGGAAGTGCGGGCGGTTTCCTGATGAACTGCCTGTATCTGATCGATCACTACACCGGGCGCGAACAGCACTGGTGGTGCGGCCCGGTTTCCAGTTTGCAGGAGCCTTGCTTTATCCCGCGCAGCAAAGCGGCGCCTGAAGGGGATGGCTGGATCGTGCAGGTTTGCAACCGGTTGGACGAACACCGCAGTGACCTGCTGTTGTTTGACGCGCTGGAGATTGAAAAGGGTCCGATCGCCACTATCAATGTGCCGATTCGTCTGCGCTTCGGCCTCCATGGCAATTTCGCCAGAGCGGACCAGATCGGGCTCGCAGCATGATCAAGCCAGGCCTTGAATTCGTTTATGAAGCGGGCGGCGATCTCGGTGCGCCGATCCCAATCGGCGACACGCCTGATGGAGCGCGCCGGATCATCCCGATCTTTGCCGGCGGACGGGTCGAAGGGCCGCTTATCAAAGGCAGGCTGATGGGGAATGCAGCGGATTGGCAGGTCACACGCGGCGACGGTGTTACTGTCGCGGATGCGATCTATGCGTTGGAAACCGATGACGGCGTAATCATCCAGATCCGCAACAAGGGTCTGCGTCACGGTCCTCCTGAGGTGATGGCGCGGCTGGCGCGTGGAGAAGACGTCGATCCGGCCGAGTACTATTTCCGTACCGTGCCTGAATTTATTGCGCCGACGGGCAAGTACGATTGGATGAACCGCTCGATCTTCATCTGCGCAGGCGCGCGCTACGCCGCGGGCATCAAGCTGTGGGTCTGGCGGGTACTCTAGTCGATCACCAGTTCGACCAGAGAGGGGCCCGACTGACGCAGGCTCCACCCAATCGCGCTATCGACATCTTCCACCGTACTTGCGCGCCGGGCCAGCATTCCCATGCTTTCGGCCAGCTTGACGAAATCGATCCCCCCGATCTCGGTCCCGGGCATGGAGTTCATGCCGAACACTTTGGCGAAGTGATCGAGCGCGGCATAGCGCCGGTTATTCAAGATTACGAAGCTGACGTTGGAATTCTGATCTACGGCACTCCATAGCCCGGAAATGGAGTACATCGCGCTGCCGTCCCCCAGTAATGCGATGATCTTGCGGGACGGATCGGCGCGAGCAATCCCTACGGCCGCTGGCAATCCATAACCCAGTCCGCCGCTGGCGGTGGTGTAAAACCCGCCGATGGTATTGATCGGCAAGTGATCGTGCATTGGTGTGCGTGCAGTGGGCGCTTCCTCTACCAGAACCGACTGATCCGGGCGTAGAGCGGACAGGCGGCTCAATACATAAGGGGCGGTCATGCCGGCCGGTGGCGGTTCTTTGCGCGGGCAGGGTGCTGCATGGACGCGCGACCCCGTGCATTGCAGCAAAGCCTCAAGCCCGGCGTTGACATCGCCCAGTACGCCGAACCCGCCGGGCAGGGCGGCCAGGTGCTGAGGATCGTCAGACAGTGCGGCCAACCGTGCATGTTCGGGCCAGTGCGGGCCTGCGCCCTCGGCGTGATAAGTGAACACCGGGGCACCGATCACCAAAACGGCATCGTAGGGAGACAGAAGCCGGACGATCTCTTCGCGAAAGGCTGGCAAGAACCCGGCAAAGCGGGGATGATCCTCTGGAAATGTCTCGCGCGCGGCAAACGGCGCGGTCCAGACATCGGCCCCGCAGTGCTCGACCAGTTCCAGCGCAGCCATCCACGCTTCCGATCGAGCAACACCGGTGCCCAACACCAACGCCGGATGGCATGCCTGATCGAGCAACTGCCCCAGCTGTGCAATTCCGGACGGCGCCGGCATCGTGATGCGGCTCAGGTTTGCCAACACTGGCATCTCGCACTCCCGGTCCCAGTCGTCGACCGGCACTGATACAAAGCACGGCCCCATCGGTGCCGTCATCGCGATGTGGAAGGCGCGGGCCAGCGCCACTGGAACGTCCTCGGCGCGGGCCGGTTCACAGGCCCATTTAACGTAGGGCCGCGGAAACTCGGTCGAGCGTTCAGCCCCCAGGAACGGATCATGCGGCAGGATCGAGCGGGCCTGCTGTCCCGCGGTGACCACCAGCGGGGTGCCGTTGCGGAAGCTGGTATAGAGATTGCCCAGTGCATTGCCGGTTCCCGCCGCGCTGTGCAGGTTGACCAGCGCCGGGCGACGGGTGGCTTGGGCATAGCCATCTGCCATCCCCATCACCACCGCTTCGTTGAGGCCAAGGACGTAGGGAATATCATCGGGCATCGCCTGCAACATCGGCAGTTCGGTCGACCCGGGATTACCGAACAGTGCGTCCACCCCGAAGTGGCGGAACACGGCAAAAGCTGCTTCGCGAACGGTCGGCATCAGCCCGCCGCGCGGGCCATGAGTGACGCTTCATCCCGGTCAGCCCGGCGCGCGATGAGCACCATCAGCAGCACGATCGGGAGCGCCACTGCATTGATGCTGAGCATAGCTGTGCGCAGGTCGCCCGTAGCGTCCGAGAGCATTCCGACCATATAGGGCCCAGTTCCCAGCCCGAGGATCGTGGCCACCAACAGATAGACACTGGCAGTGATTCCCCGCATTCGTGGCAAGACCTGATCATAGAGGATGGCATAGAGCGGCGGCAGCCAGCCCGTCAGCACCAGACTGTATAACACGAAACGGAAATAGAAATCGCTCACATCCGGCGAGAAATAAACCCAGAAGGACATTATCGGCGAAACCGCCATCGCGAACAGCGATACCCAGGCGCGCCCTGCACCAGGGAAGCGCAGATTGAGCCGGTCCGACAGCGGCCCCCACACCAGCGGCCCCAGCACCCCCATACCCGCCGCAACCAGTCCGAACTGCCAGGCGGCATCGCGCATTGGCAGGTTGTAATAGCGCAGCAGAAAGCTGGGGTTGAAGGCCATCATCCCGTAGTTGAGTACCGATTGCAGGGCGCCCACTGCCATTGCCGCGATCAGCGTGGGCGAGCGGGTGATAACCCGGTGCGCTTGGGCATCGGTCAACCGCAGGTTCTGCATCACGTTGACCAGTACGAACAGGCCGAACCCGATAACGCTCCATTGCAGCGTGTGTGGATCGATCGTCACCGGTCCCAGCGTCAGTGGCGGGCGGGGCGAGGCGGTCTGCGTGATCCGGGTCAGCGCGAACATCGTCGCTACGATTCCGCCAAGCCACAACAGATTGTTGCGCCATATCGCTGGCGAGGCACGAAACCGGGCCAGGTTCAGCCAATTGAGACCGGGGGTAACCGAGAGCAACACCTGAACCGAGGCGCGAAACGGAGCGGGATCTGGGGGGGTGGAAATTCCGTCGAGCGCGCCGCGGACCGGCTCGCGCAGAAACCAGATCAGAACCGCTAGCACAAAGCCCGGAGCGGAAGCTGCGAAAAACGCAAACTGCCAGCCCCTGAGGCTGCTGTCAGGGAAGCTGGTGCTCCACCAATCGGCCGCCAGCCCACCAAGGATCAACGAACCGCCGATCCCCAAGGCAATTGCTGAGGCCAGCACCGACATCACAAAACCGCGGCGATGCTTGGGCCAATAGTCGTAGATCAGAGAGGTTCCGCCGGGCTGGGTGGCCGCCTCGCCGATCCCCACGCCCAGTCGTGCCAGCGCCAGCATGGAAAAACCGGAAGCAAACCCGCCCAGCGCTGTCGCGGCCGACCAGAAGAACAGGCTGAACGCCAGCAGCCGGGTGCGCACCCACCCATCGGACAAACGCCCCAATGGCAGCGAAAACAACGCGTAGAACAGCGCAAAGACCGTGCCGAACAGCAGCCCCATCTCGGCATCGCCAACCTTCAGGTCGGCCTTTATCGCCGGAGCCAGGATTGCCAGGATCTGCCGGTCCAACAGGCTGACTGCGTTCATCAGGGCGACCAGCACCAGGGCGTACCAGGCGCCCTTGGGCAATGCCGTGGCTGGCTGGTCCGCACTCACAGTTTAAACCACCGCTCGGCATTGGCTTGAAAGAACTTCTTCTTCACGTCGTCCGATACCGCCAGGTTGTCCATCGCGCGAACCTCGTCGGCGACGTATTGATAGGGGTAGTCCATCGCGTACATCACCCGGTCTTCGCCCATCACCTCGATCATCAACTTGATGGCGGGTTCCCAGCACAGCCCGCTGGTGGTGCCGAGGAAATTGTGCCGAATGTAATGAAGCAGATCGTGCTTCAGCGGCTTCAGACGCTCATATCGAGCAGAGCGGATCCCGGCCTTGTGCATGAAGTCGGTACGATAAAGCCAGAATGGCAGCGCTTCGAAGCCATGACCCGCCACGATCTTGAGTGAGGGGTATCGGTCAAAAATTCCGGTCGTGACCAGCCGCAGCAAATGATAGCTGGTCTCAACGCCGAAACCAAACACCGCGCCATCCAGTCCAGCCTCGATCATCCCGCCCATCATGTTGTCCGGGAGCGTTGCAGGATGGATGTAGAGCGGCTGATCCACATCGGCCAGCGCGCGAAAGATGGGATCGAACTGCGCTTCGTCGAGGTAGCGTCCCTGGGTGTGGCTGTTGATCTGCACCCCCTTGAAGCCCAGTTCCCGGGCACCGCGCCGAATTTCTGTGGCTGACCATTCGGGATCTTGCGGCGCGACCGCAGTCATGCCGATGAACCGCGTCGGGTGGGCCTGGCACGCGGCGGCCAGCTGATCGTTTGCGCGCCGGGCGATACCCTTGGCCTCGTCGCTGTCGAGCATCGGTTGAACACCGGGGGAGGTGAGGGCAAGAATCGCCTTGTCGATTCCAGTCTCATCCATGTGGCGCAGACGCTGCTCGCCCAGGTCGACCAGCCGGTCCATGATCTGAGTGGCGCGTTCCGAGGGGCTTTGGGCATAAAAGCCCCACAGGCTGACCATCCCCTTGTCGGCCGTACCATTCTTCACCATGCGCAGGAACACATCGATCTGCTCGCGCGTGGCAAAGGCTTCTTCGGTGGCAATGCGCAGGTAGCCGCGATCTCCGCCGGTCTTGAGTTGGTGCGTCATTACCGTTTTCTCCCTTACGCGTACGGGCATTCCCGGTGCAGTCTCGGTCGCGGCAAGGCCAAGGTTGGCCTGGCGCCGGATCACCCTTCGTGGACCGCTTTCACTACCAGGCAGGCCATCAGCCCTTCCGGGCCGTCTTCGCTGCCATGGCCCGACCACTTGACCCCGCCGAACGGGGCGTCGGCGCCGCCGATCATCGTGGTATTGATCCCCACCATGCCTGCTTCCAGCGAGCGTGCCATCCGCTTTTGCCGGGCCGCATCGCTGGTCCAGGCATAGGCGGCAAGACCATAGGGCAGCCGGTTTGCTTCGGCGATCATGGCCGCTTCGCCGTCGAACCTGTTGATCAACGCGACCGGACCGAACGGCTCTTCGTTCATGATTTCGGCATCGGGCGGGATCTCTGAAAGCACCGATGGGGCATAGAAATAACCTTGATTACCGATCCGCTCTCCGCCGCAGCCGAGCAGCGCTCCGCGCGCCACAGCATCCCTGATCATCCGGTCGATTGCTTCCGGGCGGCGGGGATTGGCCATCGGGCCCATTTGGGTACCAGCGTCCAATCCCGGACCGACCTTGATCCTGCCTGCGCGCTCGATAAAACCATCGCGAAACGCTTCGAACACCGGTTCCTCAACGATGAACCTTGTTGGACTGACGCAAACCTGCCCGGCGTTGCGGTACTTGTGAGGGACCACGGTATCGAGCACGTGCTCGACATCGGCGTCGGCAAAGACCAGCACCGGCCCGTGGCCGCCGAGCTCCATGGTGGTGCGCTGCATGTTTTCGGTAGCCAGTCGGGCGAGATGCTTGCCGACCACGGTTGATCCCGTGAAGCTCAATTTGCGGATGATCGGCGATCCCAGTAGGTGACGGCTGACCTCATCAGGCACACCGAAAACCGCTTGGGCAACTTCTTTCGGCAGCCCGGCATCCAGCAGACATCGCAGAACGGCGAGGGCCGACGCCGGCGCTTCCTCTGCGCTTTTGAGAATGACCGAGCAGCCCGCCGCAATCGGCGCGCCGAGCTTGCGGCCCGGATTGCCGATAGGGAAGTTCCACGGTGCAAATGCAGCAACCGGGCCGACCGGTTCATAGGTCACCGTACTGCGCATTCCGGCAGGGCGAACCAGCGTGCGGCCATAAATTCGCTGGCATTCACCAGCATAGAAGTTGAACAGCCCGATGTTCATCAGCACTTCGATCCGGCTTTCGGCTAGTGGCTTACCCTGTTCGAGCGTGGCGATCCGGGCGATCGCTTCCTGCCGTTCGCTCATCAACCGGGCCGCTCCGGTCAGCACCGCCGAGCGTTGCTGCGGCGTGCTTTCGCGCCAGATCGCAAATCCGCGCTGCGCCGTTTCAAGCGCGCGATCAAGATCGGCGGGATCAGCCAGCGGTAATTTCCCCAGTGCCGCGCCCGTCGCCGGGTTGACTACCATGTGTGTACGGCGCGAGCCGCCCGAAACACGCTCTCCGTCGATGATCATGCAGAGGCTTGGATAGTCGGCCATCACTTCACTCCATCACCCCGGACCTGACCCGGGGTCCCGCTGCTTTTTCGCCTTTTCGCGGTCGACGTCACCCTGCCAGCGCTGGGCTACCATTTCCGCACCCGTGATCGGGTGCTTCATGTGGAATGGCAGCAGCTTGTGGGTTGGCCACAGCCAGTGTTCTTCGATGAGCTCATCCGGGCCGCTTGGGTCTTCGGGGAACAGAATCTTGGGGAAGGGGACATATTCGGTCGGGGTATTGGCCCAGCCGGTTTCGAAATCGGCGTGCCAGTGCGGGAAGTAGTTAAGGCACTTGATCCGCCACTTGCCGTCATCGCCCTTCGTGTAAGTGTTCTCATAGAGCCCGCCTTCCCACCACTGGCGCGCCTTGAGGTGCGGCTCATCACCCTCGTAGTCCTTGTGCCGGCCGGCTTGCATCGTGGAGCGGCCACGCAGGCGGGCGGTCTTGCCATCAGCATCAATGTCGATGATCGTCTGGATCTGCGGGTGATCCAAAAGGAACCCATCGATCGGGCCGTTGTTGCCATAAGTGAAGCGCTTCTGAAAGCGATCGACATAAAGCCGACGCACGCCGTCCTTGCCCTTCCAGACCCCGCCGAAGAACCGTACTTCGCCGTCGTCTGCAAACAGGTCCACCACTTCGTTGTACATGCATTTGTCGATGAGATACCCGTACAGATACTGCAGCTTCTTGACGTCGAGTTCGTCCTCGCGCCGGGTCAGGCGTTGTTCCATCACGGCGAGCTTGGCTTCAAGGGCGGCAATCCGATCTTCCGACATCCTACTCTCCATTAGTATGCATTACTTACAATTTGTGCGGTGTTTCCAGACCTGTCAACGGCCTTCGGCTTCAAGCCGGGCGACTTCCGCGCGATAAGGCTTGATTGCGCGGATCATCAAAAGGGTGGCAATCGGCAGCAGTACCCCGGCAGTCAGCACCAGGGCCTTCCACAGTTCCGCTTCATTGCCGACGATCCGCTGCGCTACACTGCCAACCACCTGGCTTCCCATCGCGCCGAAGAACGTGAACATGAACAGGTAGAACGCGGTAACCTGACCGCGCATTTCGGGCGGGGCAATCCGCTGGATCGCTGCGTTCTGCGGCACTGCTCCGGCGAGACCGAACACCCCGCCCAGAGCCATTACCG
>JAFLDC010000319.1 GCA_017302775.1 Sphingomonadales bacterium | reverse complement strand
AGCGCGTAAGCCTTGCGATACCAGAAACCTACCGAACGAGAGCTGTCAGACAAGAAGGGCTAGTGCGGTCTTCCCACACTAAAATCCGGATACCCCAAAAATTCCCCGCTCCAATCAATTCAGAGGAGAGCGGGGTAATGGAAGCTTGCAGTCTGCCATTTACCTCGCTGCCGCCTCGGCTTCGTGGAGCTTTGCAAGCTCCTCGTATTCCGTAGCGGCTTCTTCCTTCAACTTGACCAGCTTATCGCAGTGTCTGGCCAGAGTTTGGTCCGTGGCCGTCCCACTCTTGAAGGCTTGATGATTATGGCGATACGTGTTGCGCATCGTCTTGTGCGTTTCGGCTTCTGCCAGGGCTTCGCGGGCCAGCGTGCGGTAATACGCGGCGATGGCCAGATGGTTCTCCGGCTTGTCCGCGATATCGTTCAGGAGCGTTATGACCGGTTCTTCGGTGGGCTGCTGCGCATAGACCGGAATGGCTACGGCGAACATCGCACACAACATCATGACCCAAGACGCTTTGACAGACTTCATTGAAATCTCCTGATGGGCTGGGGAGGTATGCCCGGTGCCAGCCTAGGAAAGCCCTTCTTTCATCTGAATGACCCATTCATTACATTTCTGCAATGCGCTGGTCACTTCGGGGGCGGCTGAGCGCGTCCACGAGAGGAGCGAATTCAATACGCGCATCACTTGATCCAAAGGTCTTGGTTGAATGACGAGACGATTGCAGCATCGTAATGGCGGGGTCATCCCGTCGACAGCTTGCCGTACGTAGGGTGGAAGCGAACAAGCCGGCCGCAGACGCGGACCGGTTTCTTTTGTGGGTGCGCCGCATCCGCCGGTTCCCGAATGGGGATCGCCGCCAACTTATCGGAGGTTGTCATGAGGCATTATCGTCGGCCCTCGCTGGTGATGGTTTGTTTGCTTGGTGCGACGCTCGCCGGCTCGGCGCTGGCCGATGACGACAAGCACAATCATGGTCAGTCAGGCGCCATGGGGCAGCCGCCCGCCAGCACAAGCGCCCCAGCGGCGCCCCATCCTCCGGCGGCACATGCTTCAGATCCACAGTCTCCTGCTTCCCAGAATTCGCCTGCCTCGCCCGATGCCATGGCTTCGCACATGGAGGAGATGGCAACGATGATGCGTGAACGGGGAAAGGCCATGGAAGCGATGGGCCGCCAGATGCAGGAAGGCAGCATGCAGATGCATCAGCAGGCCATGTCGATGAAGGCAGGAGACACGTCCACGCACAATGACATGGACATGTCCGCCGCGATGCAGCACATGGAACAGATGAAGAAGGATATGGAGAACTGCGAGCGGCAGATGCAGCAAGTCGATTCGACCATGCAGAAGATGGATTCGAGCATGGGCGGCGGCATGGCCAAGAAGAAGATGGGCCATATGTAGGAGGCGGCCGCTGTGTCGACGGAGAGCTTCATGGGGTGGAGGCGAATCGTTGCCCTGACCGTGCTGGCGATGTCGCTGGCGTATGCTGCGGCCGGCGCTCAGACAACTGCCGATCCGCACGCTGTTCATCCACCGAACAAGACCAACAGCACGGCGGCCGCTGGAACGACAGCCGCGCAAGACAGCAGTTCGATGGGTGGCATGCCGATGGAACCCACGCCGTCGGCTGACGCGCCGATGGGCGACGACGATCACGCTGACCAAGCCGCAAACATGGCGGCGCCGCAACCGGCTGTCGGGGGCGCACCGATGCAAGGCAGCAGCCCGATGCAGGGCATGCCGATGGGCACCCCAACCCCGGCTGACGCAGGCATGGGCGATGACGACCATGCCGCGCATCACCCTGACGCGGCTGGCGGCATGCCGGCTGCGGCAGGTGCGTCGATGGGCGGCTCCATGGGCGGCATGATGGACGACATGATGCGTGGCTGCCGCGGAGACGAGTGCGGTCGCGATCGGCGCCTCAACAAGCTGCTGTATCCCCAACTGATGGCGCTGCCGGACCTTCCGCCGGAGCGGCGTGCCAGCGTCGAGCAGCTCGCCCACCATCGGATGCACGAAGGCATCCAGCAGTTGGCGACCCTGTCGTCGGAGGCGTCGCATGCGGTTCAACGCAACGACTACGCCGGCTTGCAGGAGGCGTCTGATCGGATGCGCGTGGCCTGGGGCGAGTTTGACAGCGGCCTGTCGGCCTACCGCGCGCTGGCCGAAGGACAGGCGCCGCGCGGCATCGCGTTGGACTGGTTCCGTCGCGAAATGAATCTGACCGATCCCCTGACCACGGTCCCGGCGCACGGGGTCTTCGGCCTGTCGGGCTTTCACTACTTCACGATGGCGCTGCTGTCGGCTTTTGCCTTGCTGGGTGCGTGGATGTACGTCGCCCGCAACCGGCGTACGAACGCGGTGCTGGCCACGTTGCGCACGGGAGCACCGGCGTCTCCGGCGTCCTCCCCGGCACCGCGTGCCGGCGCATCGCCAGGCCCCGCGGTACAGGCACCTGCCGTTGCTTCGCCCGAAGGCGCCCCGCAGGCGCGCACGCCTGCGTCCACCACGGGCAGTTGGGTCGGCAAGCTGCGGGTCGCGCGCATCTTCCCGGAGACATCCCGGGTCAAGACGTTCCGCCTGGCACCCGTCGAGGGGACAGGTGCCCTGCCTTTCGAGTTCGAGCCCGGCCAGTTCCTCACGCTCTCCGTGCCCTCGGAAGGGAAACAGGTCAAGCGCTCTTATTCGATCGCCTCATCGCCATGCTGCCATGGCTGGTGCGACCTGACCGTCAAGCACGAAAGCGGCGGCATCGTGTCCGGATACCTCCACGAACACGTCCAGGAAGGCGATCTGCTCGATGCGTCCGGCCCGTACGGCCGCTTCACCTTCCGCGGCGTCGAGTCCGACAGCGTCGTGCTCTTGGGGGGCGGTGTCGGCATCACGCCGTTGATGAGCTCGATCCGCTACCTGACCGACCAGAGCTGGAACGGCCGGATCGACCTGGTCTACGCCTGCAAGGACCTGGAGAACGTGATCTTCCACGACGAGCTGAACCAGCTTGCCCGTCGGCATCCGAACCTGCATGTGTCCATCGTGTTGAGTGAGGAGTCATCAGAGGAGTGGACCGGCGCACGCGGGTTCATCACCGCCGAACTGCTGGGGCAGATCCCCGAGATCCGCTCGCGCCGCATCCACCTGTGCGGTCCGCCGGTGATGATGGATGCGGTGCGCAACGAGCTGGGCAAGCTGGGCATCGATCCGGCGTCGATACACTCCGAGCTGTTCCTGAGCCCGCCCAAGCCGGCGACGCCCGAACCGGGCCAAGCCGGCGACACCGCTGCGGCCGTGACATGCCGCTTCGAGCGATCCGGGAAAAGGGCGCCGCTGATCGCCGGCCAGACCGTCCTCGAGGCCGCCGAAGAAGTCGGCGTCCCGATCGAGTACGCGTGCCGGCAGGGCTACTGCGGCATCTGCAAGGTGAAACTGCTCTCGGGCGAGGTCACCATGGCGGTGGACGACAGCCTGACCCCGCTCGACCGCTCGTCGGGGATGATCCTGGCCTGCCAGGCGAAAGCGTCGGCCGACATCTCGGTGGATGCCTAGATGGGCAGGCACGATCGCATCGCCGCGACGATCATCGTGTCGATGCTGGCGGTGCTGTGGCTGGGCTTCCTGGTACACCGCGCTCCGTTCTTCGCCGGTAGCCTGTGGGGTGGCGTGTTCGGCGTCGTGGGCGCCGCGTTCTTGCTGGTGCCGCTCGTCTACACCGTGGTCAAGCGCAGCGCCACGCTACGCCGCGCATTCACCCGCGAGCACAGCTTCGCCGCATTGCTGCAGGCGCACGTGTATTTCGGCCTGATCGGCGCGCTGCTGGCCATCATCCATAGCGGGCACAAGTTCCAGAGCGTGCTCGGGATCGCGCTGACGGCGTCGATGCTGCTGAGCGTGCTCACCGGGTTCATCGGCCAGCATTACCTGCGCTACGTCGCCGAGAACATCCGCGAGAAGAAGACACAGCTCGACGGCCTGTGGCGCCTCCTGGATGGGGCGTACTGG
>JAFLDC010000318.1 GCA_017302775.1 Sphingomonadales bacterium | reverse complement strand
GCCGAGAGGGTCTTGCCGACACCGGGCGGCCCGACCAGGATGGCCGAGCGGGTCGGGCTGATGCCGCGCGCCGCCAGCCGCTCCCGTTCCTGGCGCTCGCGGATGATGGCCCCGATGGCGTCGTGGACGCTCCCGGGAAGGATGGGGGGCGCCAGCCCTTCGCGGTCATCGAAGACACGGATCAGCGCCAGGCGGGAATCGCCGTCGACGGGCAGCGGTGCCTCATTCGGCTCCACCACCGGCGCACCGCGGCGCAGCACCGCATTGCCGGCGGAGCGGGTTTGGGAGGCTTTCAGGGATTGGTCAAGGCGGGCGGCCAGTTCGGGGCGCTGCTGCCGGTACTTGCGCACCAGGCGGGCGAGCAGCAGCCGGGCATCCTCGTTCGACTCGGCGGCGGCGAGGCGCGCCAAATTGGCGAGGTCGTTTTCAATATCATCCATCTCGCCTGTCGGCTTTTTTTCTGCCACAAAATACCTGCCGTCGTTCGGTGTTGATTATGGCGAAGTTTATGGCGAAATGGCGTTTTCGTCAATAGAGCCGGTGGGCGATCAACGCGGAGAAGCTGATGGACCGCCAAGCAACGAGAGGTTGCCGGTCAGTCTGATGTTCACTCAGGCGTAGGCCGGCGCCGCCTAAGCCCTGGGCGGAGCAGGCTGATTGCCGCTGCCGAAGGAAAGCCAAGACGATCAGCGTTGCCTGCCTTCGGGTTCATGGGAAGCCGCGACCAGTTCATGCAGGATGCCGCACTCCCGGGCCGTGTGGTTTTCGCCGCATCGAGCCCGTAACGCCACCAGTTGCTTTTCCAGGGCCTGCATGCTGCTCAGTCGCTCCCGAACCCGGCCCAGTTGCTCTTCGATCAGCCGATTGATATCCCCGCAATCCGCCTCGGGGTGCGCCACGAAGTCCAGCAGGCGCTTCACCTCGGCCAGAGGCATGTCGAGCGCCCGACAATGGCGGATAAAGGCGAGGCGCTCCACATGCGCCGCGTCGTAATTGCGGTAGCCGTTGGCCTCGCGGGCAGGCGGCGACAACAGCCCGATTTTTTCGTAGTGACGGATGGTCTCGATATCCACCCCGGTGGCCTGGCCGAGTTCGCCGATGCGCATACATCCTCCTTCTGCGGTCTACGAAGATACCCCATTCACCCCGGAGTGACTACGGGGTTTTTTAGGCAGCTTCTCATGGAGAAGCCGGACCGTCGTTGGTTGAAAACCTTCCCCCCAAAAGGCCTTGACCCTGTAGCCGCTACAGGGTGTTCAATGAGCCAGATCTAGCTCTATCAGCAGGACCAATCATGGGTGAATGCACCTCCAAAGCCTGCGGCTGCAAAGCGCCGCCTGTCGTCACAACAGCCCCGGCACCGACTATCCCGGGCGGAATGCGCACGACCCTCGCCATTGCCAAGATGGACTGTCCCACCGAGGAAGCGCTGATCCGCAACAAGCTGGCTGGGATGTCAGGCGTCGGTGCCCTCGACTTCAACCTCATGCAGCGCACACTCACCCTGAACCATGCACCGGAAGCACTGGAAGCCGCCATCACTGTTGAATTGCGCCGAATCCTGACCCTAGATTTGCACTGAAATTTGACCCACCCTCAAAGTTGAAATCCCGGGTGTTCCTTTGCTCGCAGCCTTGACCCGGTCTAACTGATCCACCTTCCACTGCCTAGCGAAGGCTGCAACCCGGTCATACGATCCATTGAACCCAAGCGAGCACAGGTCAGCATGGATCTGCTTCAGGGTCCTGCGTTGCTTGCGGGGTTTGCTGGCCTCGGTTTTCAGCCAAGCTGAAAGCTTGAAGGCATAGGAATCCAGGGCGCTTGGCGTCCGTCGATTCGAATAGTTGGGTTCCGTCGTCTCGGTTCTGAGGTACTTCCGGACGGTATTCCGAGAGACGCCGAGTCGCTTGGCGATCTCCCTCAATGAGACCTGGTCACGTAGGTGCCAGCGTCGAATAATGCTCAGTAAAGCCACGTCGATCACTCCAATCTCCTGCTCATTTAGAGCAGGCAGTGTGTTCTATACGTGGGTCAATTTTCGATGCAAATTACCGGGCTTAGTGGGTCAGTTTTCGGCGCAAATCAACACCAAAGCTCCATATACTGTTTGAATTGCTATAAAAATGGACTTGACGAGCTTTTGACGATGAAAGTAACGCTAAGACTTTTGAAATGCCAGGAGGGGAAATCGTGGTTGCGATTATCAAAAGGATGAAGGGGAAAAAACTCATGGCTGCTAAACGGAAACAGCAGCGTGAGTTTCACGAATTTGTACGTGCCAATGGATTGACAGTTAAGGAGGCAATACGGATTGCCTCCTTTTTGCCTCGCGGAAAGCCAAAAATCGAGAACTGGCCCCGTTAGTTGCCGCAATGAGTGTAGGCGCGGCTGCTAATGAACATCAAATTGCAAGTGGCGCATATATTGGCATTCTTAGAGCGGCCCCTGGGCTAGGCGGCTAGTTGGGGAGCTGCAAAGTCCCATGGTTAAGCGGAACTCCAGCTAACCGCCAAATTCCGCACGAAAAGTACGGGAACCCTAGGTATGGCTGGAGGAGGGGGCCGCCACCTATGTCGAATCGGTCGCCCGGGTACGCATCGGACAGTCGACGCCGGCCAGCCTGTGGGCCGGCTTCGTGCGCGGCATGCCGCATGGCCTGCCCGAGCCGGGCGACAAGGGGCTGGACCATACGCACACCTGGGGCCGCACCTACTGGGGCGGTGCGCTGTTCTGCCTGCTGGCCGACATCGCCATCCGCGAAGCCACAGGAAACCGCCAGGGTCTGCAGCAGGGGTTGCGCGGCGTGCTTGCCGCCGGCGGGTCGATCGAACAGGGGTGGCCGGTGCAGCGTGTGCTGTCGGTTGCCGATGCCAGCACGGGAACATCGGTACTGACTGCGCTGTATGCGCAGATGAAGGGCACGCCGGTCGAAGTCGATCTGCCGGCGCTGTGGGCCAGGCTGGGCGTCGGGCCACGCGACGGGTCGGTCACGCTGGATGACACCGCGCCGCTGGCTGCTGTTCGGCGCGCGATCACCGCAGTCTGAATTCTCCATCCGTTTCGGACGACATCCGATCCGGCGTGCCCGGCAGCCGATCGATCAATGCCCGGATGCCTGACGCAACAGGGCGCGGAACTGCGCCTCGTCCGGTGCGGTATCGAGGCTCTGCAGGGTCGGATCGGGCGTGCTCCACACCGGCGCGCTGCGTGTCCATACATTGATCTGTGGACTGAAGATATCCGGGTCATCCAGGCTGCCCGCCCACAGACCCTGCAGGTCGGGCACCAGATCGGCGAGGATGAACAGGTTCGAGCCACAGTCGCCGCACAGGCCGCGACTGACCAGACGTCCACTTTCCGCGTGCAGCGAGGCATAGCGCGCGGCCGGGCCGGTGATCGTGAGCGCAGTTTTCGGGACATACATGACCGGGCAGTAGGCCGCGCCACTGGCACGCTGACAGTCACGACAGTGACAGTTCCAGGAAAACAGCGGTCTGGCGGTGCACTCGTATCGGATGGCGCCGCACGAGCAGCCGCCGGCAAACGGTGTCATCACGTCATCTCCTTTTTTTATTGTCGGCCCCTCGCATGTCGGGCCTGCCAAGGCGTGTTCACCGTATGTCTTGGCATTGAGTCGGTACGCGACGCTGTGCAGACCCGGCGTCTGAACGGCCGTTCGCGGTGAACACGCTCCAGAAAGAAGATAGGTGACGGCGCGCCGGCTTTCCAGAACTGCGAGGCGCTGCCGCAGGCGTGGGGCGAAACGGAGGCCTGCTTTACCACTTCTGAAAACAGTAATTTTCAGAACCACAGGATTCGGGACCGCGAGCGCCTGCAGCAAGCTGTCGGCCCGCTCAGCCTTGCTTGTCCTGGGTTTGCGCGCCGTCGTCGATGCCCGCCGGACGACCGGCCTTTGACGGCACTTTCAGATGCAGCGCGGCTTTGGCCATCAGATTGGCCGATACCGGCGCGGTGATGAACAGGAACAGCGTGATCAGCAGTTCCGGCACGCCGAAGCGGCCTCC
>JAFLDC010000317.1 GCA_017302775.1 Sphingomonadales bacterium | reverse complement strand
GAGCCGAACGGCTGTGAGCTGTTGGCGATTTCACCGGTAACGCTGCGCAGCGAACTTTATCACCACATCGAACAGGAACGGCTTAACGCCATCGCCGGAAAGCCTGCGGCGATCTGGGCCAAACTCAATTCCCTGACCGACCCGCACCTGATCGAACACCTTTATGCCGCCAGCACGGCCGGCGTCAGGATCAGCCTGGTGATCCGGGGAATTTGTTGCCTTAAACCCGGAGTAGCCGGGATGTCTGACAATATCGCGGTCAAGTCGATCATCGGCAGGTTCCTCGAACACAGTCGGATCTGGGCTTTCGCCAACGGCCACGATCTGCCGAACCCCAACGCCCGGATATACATCTCATCGGCCGATGGCATGACCCGTAACCTCGATCGCCGCGTGGAAACCCTGGTGCCAATCCAAAACGCAACAGTGCATGATCAGGTGCTCGATCAGGTGATGATGGCCAATCTGCTCGATACCGAGCGTTCATGGGTGCTGGAACCTGAGGGCACGTATCACCGGCCCGAAGGCAGCGAGACCTGCTTCAATTTGCATGGCTATTTCATGACCAATCCGTCGCTGTCCGGCCGCGGCGCCGCACTGGTCAGCGGACGGCAGGTGCCCAAGCTGGCGCTGAAACGCAGCCGTAGCGCAAACCGGAATACGGTAACCCGGTTGTCACAGAACTGACGCCTGTTCGCAACCTGCCTAGGGTAGGCGCGGTGCCAGTAACAACCGGCTGGAGCTGGCGATGGAGTTGGGCGATCTCCTGGTCATAGGCAATGCCGTTTCCCCCAATAGGGACATGCCAGAATGGCTTGCGCTGCCCGATCCCCGCGGCTTCAGGCCAAAGCGCAAATACCGAACGGTGTGGATTTCCGACGTCCACCTTGGCACGCGCGGTTGCAACGCGGCGATGCTGGTCGACTTTTTGCGCTCGATCGAGTGCGAGACGCTTTACCTGGTAGGGGACATCATCGACGGCTGGCGGCTGCGCAAAGGATGGTACTGGCCCGACGCCCACAATGAGGTCATCCGCCGCATACTCAAGATGGCGCACCGTGGAACGCGGGTGGTTTTCGTGGTTGGCAATCATGACGAGATGCTGCGCGACTATGCCGGACTGACCTTCGGCGGCGTGGAACTGGTGCTCGAAGCGGTACATCAGACCGCCGATGGCAGGTTCCTGCTGGTTACCCACGGGGACAGCTTCGATGGCGTGGTGATGTACGCCAAGTGGCTCGCACTGCTCGGCGACAAGGCCTACTCCGTTCTGCTGCGAACAAATGTGCTGGTCAACGCGGTACGGCGCCGGCTCAAACTGCCGTATTGGTCGCTTTCCGCTCACCTCAAGAAGCGCGTAAAAAACGCGGTTCAGTTCGTCTGCGCTTTTGAAGAAGCCGTGGCCCGCGAGACCACTGGACGCGGCTTCGACGGAGTGGTGTGCGGGCACATCCATTGTGCCGAAATCCGCCAGATCGGCGAAATCATTTACTACAACGACGGTGACTGGGTCGAAAGCTGCACGGCGCTCACCGAAGACTGGGCCGGCCGGATCACGATCGTCGACTGGGCCGCCGAATGCACCGCACCTTCCGCTGCGGACGGCCCTTGCGCCGAACAGTCAGCGCAGCCGCTTTCGGACCGTCAAATGGAGAATGTCTGATGCGCATTGCGATTGCTACCGATGCCTGGTGTCCGCAAATCAACGGCGTCGTCCGTACCTTGGCTGCAACAGTCGCAGAACTCGATCATCGCGGCTACGAAGTCGAAATGATAACGCCCGAACGGTTCCGGACCGTGCCGATGCCAGGCTATGGCTCAATCGATCTTGCAATTGCTCCGCGTTTTTCGGCCCGTAAGCTGCTCAAGGCCTTTCAGCCCGACATCGTTCATATCGCAACGGAGGGTCCGATTGGCTGGAGTGCCAGGGGCTGGTGCAAAGCGCATGATGTGCCTTACACCAGCGCGTTCCATACCCGCTTCCCCGACTATGCTGCGGTTCGCACAGGGATCAGTGCAGAGCGGTTCTGGCCGATCTTCCGCCGCTTCCATCGCAGCAGCCGGGCAGTGCTCGCGGCAACGCCCAGCCTTGAACGTGAGCTCAACGCCCGCGGCATTGACAACGTCCGGCGCTGGACCCGAGGCATCTCGCATCGGCAATTCCGGCCCGATGGCGATCTGCACCGCGCCATGATCGATCTGCCGCGGCCAATCCTGCTCAATGTCGGCCGGGTGGCGCCCGAGAAAAACCTCGAAGCCTTCCTGGCGCTGGATGTTCCGGGCACCAAGGTCATAGTCGGCGACGGGCCGGCGCTAGAAACGCTGCGCCAGCGCTATCCGGATGCCGTGTTCCTGGGTTCGCTTGGCGGCGAGGAACTCGCCAGTGCCTATCGCTCTGCCGATTGCTTTGTCTTCCCAAGCCTTACCGATACCTTCGGGCTTGTCGTGATCGAAGCCCTTGCTTGCGGAACACCGGTGGCCGCTTATCCGGTTCCCGGTCCGATCGACATTCTGGGTGAAGTGGGCCGGGGGTGCGACAACGACTTCCCTGCCCGAATCGGTGCCGTCCATGCGGATCTTGGCGAAGCGATTGCCTGCGCGCTGCAGGTCGACCGCAAGGCTGCGGCCGTGTTCGCACGGCGTTTCACCTGGGAAACTGCGACCGATCAGTTCCTAAGCGCGGTGCAAGGCGCGTTAGCCTTGCAGAATGACCCGACTGATCGGAACTTGCTGACCCCATCAATCCCCGCATCCCGTGCAGGGCTGTTGTCAGTCTGCGGTTTGCCAGGTGCAGACGGACCATGACAGGATCAGGGAGTTTCGACCTTCGCATGGTCAAAAATCGGCGCTGATACGAAGCCAGAAATCGCCGATCCCACCCCAACTCGATACCCAACAGAAATGCTATGGCGAGCATGGCATCAGCGCCGCATGGCAAGCTTCACGCGATGGTCCAATTCCGTCAACGGTCGGTAACACAGTCGCTCAATACAAATTGGGCTCTGGCGGAGAGGGTGGGATTCGAACCCACGGTACGGTTGCCCGTACACTGCATTTCGAGTGCAGCGCATTCGACCTCTCTGCCACCTCTCCGCAGAAGCGCGCGTTCCGGGCTTGCCGGTACGGTCGAAGAAGCGCGCGGTTAGCCGATGGCAGGGCGCTTGCCAAGCCCCTTGGAGGCCATTTTCCGGCATGATTGGTGCCAAGCCGTTGTTTCGCGAACTTTCAGCGCCTATATTGGTCGCCATGGACAGAGCTTCGTTCTTTTCCCCCCAGGCTGGCCGCGATATTGATGCGCCGCGCCAGGCCCGTGCGCGGTTCGGGATCGGCGACGTGGTTCGGCACAAGCTGTTCGATTTCCGCGGCGTGGTGTTCGATATCGATCCCGTCTTCGCCAACAGCGAGGAATGGTACGAATCCATCCCCAAGGAAGTCCGCCCGCACCGCGAACAACCGTTCTATCACCTGTTCGCCGAGAACGGCGATTCGAGCTATATTGCTTATGTCAGCCAGCAGAACCTGCAGGGCGATGCCGATGGCGGACCGATCGATCACCCCAATGTGCCCGAACTGTTCGACGATTTTGATGGCGCGCGCTATCGCCTGCGTCGGTCACTGACGCATTGAGTTGACCGCGCCGCTCAGCTCTTCAACTTCCAGCCGCTTTTCAGCAGCAGGTAAAGTACCACGCCGAGCACCAGATTAAGCGCGCCCAAGCCGAGCGCGCCGCCGATCACAGCCTGATTGGTGCTGCCAATGTCGCTTTGCCCCAGAAACCCGAAGCGGAACCCGGAAATCACATAGAAGAACGGGTTCAGGCGGCTGATCGCCTGGAACAGCGGCGACAGATTGTCGATCACATAGAATGTGCCCGACAGCAGCGATAAAGGCGCAATCACGAAATTGGTCACCGCCGCGTTATGATCGAACTTTTCGGCCCATAGCGAAGTGAGCAGGCCGATCAGGGCCAGCATGGTCGATCCCATCAACCCGAACCAGATCACCGCCCAGGGATGCGCCATCTTCAG
>JAFLDC010000316.1 GCA_017302775.1 Sphingomonadales bacterium | reverse complement strand
AGTACGGCTATTTCATCGATCACTCGGTTGATGGCCTGGTCATCCTGTTGATCATGGGGGGGATGGGTTGGAGCCCCTACGTCCGGATGGACGTCGCGCTGCTGGCCACGATCGGCTACCTCCTGCTGTCGATCCATGCCTATCTTGGAGCGCGGGTTTTGGGGGAATTCAAGCTTTCCTACGCCAACGCCGGGCCAACTGAACTGCGTTTTGTCCTGATCGGACTGACTCTGGCGATGATGTATTTCGGACCAGAGCGGACCTGGCTCAATAACTGGTCGGGTTTCGACCTGTTCGTCGCCTGCGCCGCGGCGATACTCAACCTGCTGTTCATCTGGCAGACGCTGGTTACAGCGCGGCGGCTTGACCGGATGGAGCGCCCTATTTCACATTGAACATGCGGCAACCGCTGCTGGAGGCGGTCTTCGTGAAGCCCCACGTGCGATGGCCCGCAGCGTCGACGTGAAAGCGTCCACGCCGATTGGTCGCTTCTTTCGCCGGATCAAAATAGGCGCCCAGCCCGAACCGGCTGGCCGGTCCGAGCTTGCCGTGTACCCGGCAAAGTTCTGCGAACAGCCTGCGGTTGTCCCGTTCGGTAATTGTCACAAGATCGATGGCGGCAAAATCAAGGTGGCGGCTTTTTGAGGCGCCATTGACGCAGCCGTTAAACTCCGCAGTGCGATATGAAGAGACCACTTCGACCGGACCGATTGCCGGGATGATCGATCCCTTCAGCAGCCGTAGCGGCGCGACGATATTTCGCCACTTGTCACGTGGCGGCAGAAGAAAGGCTGGCCGCGGGCATCCTATCTGATTGTAGGTATCGGTACGCAACAACTGCCAGTTTGGCACCACGCCAGACACAGCCGCATCGTCCAGGAATGCTTCGAATGCGGAAAAAGCCGCGGCACGATCGGGCTCGGCAGCAAGCCAACTTTCAAAAGATCGCTTGGAGTAACGATCGGTTGTAGAAATCGGCACATTCCCCGCCGGATGGCGATCAGCCGTCCATGCAGTCAGATACCGGGCCCCCGCAATGGCGATCAGCGCTGCTGCCACAATAACCAACCAGCGCCGCGCCATATCTGTGTTCAGCCAGCCTTCTTGCGTTGTCGCCAGGCCTGCAGCAGCGGCTCGGTATAGCCGCTGGGCTGCTCCACTCCCTTGAATACCAGATCGAGCGCGGCGCGAAATGCCGGGCCATCCTCGTTCCCCACCAACGCGACATAGTCGGGATCGCCGGCATTCTGAGCATCCACCTTGGCCGCCATCCGGCGCAGGCTGTCCATCACTTGCTCCTCGGTACAGACCCCATGGAGCAGCCAATTGGCCATATGCTGTGATGAGATACGCAGCGTTGCACGGTCCTCCATCAAGCCAATGTCATTGATGTCCGGCACCTTGGAACAGCCTACCCCGGCGTCAATCCAACGTACCACATAGCCAAGCAGCCCTTGCGCATTGTTGTCGAGTTCCGCCCGCACGTCGTCGGCGGACCAATTTGTCCCTGCTGCCAACGGCACGGTAAGCAGTGGCTCTAACCCCGGCACGGGCTGATCCGCCTTTTCACGCTGGACAGCAAACACATCGACGGCATGGTAATGCATGGCGTGAAGCGTCGCCGCGGTCGGGCTTGGTACCCAGGCGGTATTGGCGCCTGATTGGGGATGGCCAATTTTCTGGGCCATCATGTCCCCCATCAGATCGGGCGCGGCCCACATTCCTTTGCCAATCTGCGCTTTTCCCGAAAATCCGCAGGACAGCCCGATTTGCACGTTTCGGGCTTCATAGGCGGCGATCCATGCACTCTGCTTCATCTCGCCCTTACGCACCATCGGCCCGGCCTGCATCGAGGTGTGAATTTCATCCCCCGTCCGATCAAGAAAACCGGTGTTGATGAACACGACCCGCTCTCTCACCGCATAAATGCAGGCGGCAAGGTTCGCTGATGTACGGCGCTCCTCGTCCATCACCCCGACCTTGATCGTATGACGCGGCAACCCGAGCAGATCCTCCACCGCATCAAACAGGTCGTTGGTAAAAGCGCATTCTTCCGGCCCGTGCATCTTAGGCTTCACGATATAGATACTACCGGTGCGGCTGTTGGCGTACTCGCCCAGCCCGGCCAGGCCGAGCGCGCCAATCGCACTGGTAATGACCGCGTCCATGATACCTTCGGGAATTTCCTTGCCATCGGCCAGCAGTATGGCCGGGTTGGTCATCAGGTGGCCGACATTCCGCACAAACAGCAGCGACCGGCCCGGCAGGGTCAGGTCGCCCCAGACCCGATCCGGATTGAGCCTGCGGGTCAATGTTTTGCCGCCCTTTTCGAAGCTTTCCGCCAAATCGCCGCGGATCACGCCAAGCCAGTTTGTGTACGCCAGCAGCTTGTCCTGAGCATCCACCGCGGCAACGGAATCCTCTAGGTCGCAGATCGTGGTCAGCGCGCTCTCCAGCAACACATCGGCAATGCCAAGCGGATCATTCCGGCCGATCGGGTGCTGGTGATCGATCACAATTTCAATGTGCAGCCCATTGTGCTTAAAAAGAAATCCACCAGGCTTGCTGGCCACGAGATATGAGCACGTACCCCCGGCAACGGCTTGCTCCCATCCCGGAATCGAACTGTTGAGGAATGCGCGCGCCGCAGCGATAACCGCTGCGCCGCGCTCTGCATCGTAACCACCGGGGCGGGCCGGCGGTGCATCCAGCGCATCCGTGCCATAATAGGCATCGTACAGGCTGCCCCAGCGCGCATTGGCGGCGTTGAGCAGGAATCGTGCATTGAGCACCGGCACCACCAGTTGTGGTCCAGCCATGGCCGCGATTTCGGCATCGACATTCTGCGTACCGATCTTGAAAGGAGCCGGCTCGGGGACAAGATAGCCAATCTCGCGCAGAAATGCCGGATAGGCATCATGATCGAACGGCTTGCCGCTGCGGGCGACATGCCAGGCGTCAATTTGCGCCTGCAGGTCTTCGCGCTTGGCCAGCAATGCCCGGTTGGTGGGCACCAGCCGTTCCAGCAGTGCGGCAAAGCCTGTCCAAAAGGCAGACGCGTCCTGCTTCAGCGGCGCCAACACCTGGCTATCGACAAAAGCTGCCAGCTTTGCATCGACCTGCAGGCCAGCCTTCTCAACCCGTTCCATCATGTATTCTTACACACCCTTGGAATCGCCGACGCGCGTCCGCACGCCGGCTGATGAACAATTCACGATCCCGGGGAGGAATACCAGCGCTATGCCGCACTTGCGAAACGAAGGCAACGGGGGTTGGAAGCCTCTCCGCGCTCGGCTAGGGACGGTTTCAGATGCAACATTTTTCGCCCGAACAAGCTGCCCTGCTCAGCGCCGTGGATTCCGCGCCGATGCTGGCACAAGTCCAGCGATGGAGCGCCGTCAACAGCGGCACCGGCAACCTGCCTGGGCTTGCCGAACAGGCGGCGCTGCTGGCAGATGCATTCGCGGCGCTACCCGGTGAAATAGCAATGGAACCGCCCGCACCGGTCAAGGCGATCACCCCGGATGGGAAAGAGCGTTCTGTGGCTTGTGGCCAGCATCTGGTGTTGCGTGTCCGCCCTGCGGCAGAACGTCGGTTCCTATTGACGGGACACATGGACACGGTCTTTCCTGCAGATCATCCGTTCCAGCAACAGGCGTGGCTGGATGAGGATACGCTGAACGGCCCCGGCGTTGCGGACATGAAAGGCGGGATTGCCGTGATTCTCGCCGCGCTTAAAGCCTTCGAAACGAGCACCGCTGCCGGATCGGTGGGTTATGATGTCCTGATCAATTCCGACGAGGAAACCGGCAGCTTGTCGTCCGCGGCACTGATTGCCCGCCTCGCGCAAGACAAGGCGGCCGCACTCACTTATGAACCTTCAGCCCTGCCAGACGGGACCCTGGCGGGAACCCGCGCCGGTAGCGGCAACTGGAGTTTGACGGTTCGTGGCCGCTCGGCGCATGCTGGCCGGAATCCGGACGATGGCCGCAATGCCATCGTCGCCGCTGCCGCGCTGGCGCTTGGGCCGAAGAGCCTGCACCGC
>JAFLDC010000315.1 GCA_017302775.1 Sphingomonadales bacterium | reverse complement strand
CGCGGCCGCGACCGCGCGGCGCAGCGCACGCTTACCGGCCCGCACCGCGACGAACTGGTCGTTGTCATGGCCAGAAAGAACCAGCCCGCAGCGGAATGCTCAACCGGTGAGCAAAAGGCCATGCTGATCGCCATCACGCTGGCCCACGCCGCGCTGCTTGCTCCAGATCGCCCCGCTGTCCTGTTGCTTGACGAAGTGGCGGCGCACCTCGATCCTCTGCGCCGGGAGGCGCTGTTCGACCAACTGGGCGCTGGCCGGGCACAGGTCTGGTTGACCGGCACCGAACGCGCGCCGTTCGACGCGATCGGCGGGAAAGCGGCGATCTGGCAGATCAGCGAGGGGCTGGCGATGCGACTGGACTGACTGGCAAGGCCTTGGCCACGTCGTTCACGGTGGCGGCAACGATCTCCTCAAGGCCTTGCGCGGTCGGATGAACACGGTCGGCCTGAATCAGTTGCGGCTTGTCGATCACCGCCTGCAAAAAGAACGGCACCAGTTTTGCACCATGCTTCCTGGCCAGGTCGGGATAGATCGCATTGAATGCCCCAGCCTGCTCCGCGCCCCAATTCGGGGCGGCCAACATGCCCATCAACATGGCGGGAACCTTGCGCTGATCAAGCTTGGTCAGCAGCGCATCCAGGTTCTGCCGGGTCTGCTGGGGCGGCAGGCCGCGCAGCATGTCGTTGCCGCCGAGCGAGATGATGACCAGCGCGGGCGGTGTCTTCATTCCGTTGAGGACGAAATCGAGCCGCTGCAATCCTCCTGCCGTCGTATCGCCCGATACGCCAGCGTTGACGACCACAGCATTGATCCCGCGGGCGCGCAATGCTGTTTCGAGCCGGACCGGATAGCTTTGTCCCGGCTCCACGCCATACCCTGCAAACAGGCTGTCGCCGATCGCCAGGATCGTTACCTGTTCACCCACCACCGGCAGATCAGGCATGGCGGGAGCAGAGCTCTCAACCGGACTTGGTGCCGGCTCGCCGCTGCAAGCGCCCAGCGCCAAAATCGCCGGCAGGGTTGCAAGTGCCGCGGCCAGTTTCCATTTCATGCTGCAACTCTCCTTGTGTTCTCCTCTAGCTATGGCATCCCAGCGCCGTGACAAGCCCTCCCCTGGCGATCGACGCCCGTAACCTTACCCTCACCCTTGGCGACGCTGAAAGTGCTGTCGCGGTATTGCGCGGGGTCGATCTTGCCGTGCCGCAAGGGCAGACCCTGGCGCTGCTCGGCCCGTCCGGTTCCGGCAAAAGCAGTCTGATGGCGGTACTGACTGGTCTGGAACGTGCCAGCAGCGGCGCGCTCACGGTGGCCGGGGCGGATTTTGCTGCACTGGACGAAGATGCTCTCGCTACTGCACGGCGCGGCCGGATCGGGATCGTCCTTCAGGCCTTCCATCTCCTGCCGACCATGACTGCGCTGGAAAACGTCATGACGCCGCTGGAACTGGCCTGCCAGACGGATGCTCGCACCGCTGCCGAGGAGGAGCTCAAAGCCGTAGGTCTCGGCCATCGGTTGCATCACTACCCGGCCCAGCTTTCCGGGGGCGAGCAACAGCGCGTGGCCATTGCCCGGGCACTGGCGGCCCGGCCGCCGCTGGTTTTCGCGGACGAACCGACCGGCAATCTTGATGCCGCGACTGGTGCCTCGATTGTCGACCTTCTGTTTGCGCGCCGCGCCGAAGCAGGAGCCACACTGGTGATCATCACGCACGACCCCAGTCTGGCGGAACGCTGCGAACGGGTAGTTACACTTGCTGACGGTCGAATCGCCAGCGACAGCGCAACCGCATGATCGGCTGGAAAACAGCCTGGACGATTGCCCGGCGCGATCTGTCTGCGCGGTTTCGCGGGCTCAGACTGCTGCTGGTCTGCCTGTTTCTGGGGGTTGGCGCGCTTGCCGCGATCGGGACGCTGACCGGCGCGATTGGAAAGGAGCTCTCCAGTCGTGGTCGGACCATCCTGGGCGGCGACATCGAAGTTGCAGTCTGGCAGCGTTCGCCGACAGCGGCTGAACTTGCGGCCTTTGCGCTGGATGGAAAAATTTCGAGCGGCTACCGGATGCAGGCGATGGCCCGCGCCGGCGAGCTGGCCGCCCCCGTCGAGCTGAAAGCCGTGGATGCGGCATGGCCATTGGTAGGCCGCCTGACCCTGCAGGACGGCCGCCAGGTTGGCGCGCCGCTGGGTGGCGAAGCATGGATCGCGCAGGGGGCGGCGGATCGGCTGGGCATCACTATCGGCCAATCGGTCGACATCGGATCGCTGACGCTTAAGGTTGGTGGGATCATTGCGGATGAACCGGACCGGCTCGGCGAAGGCTTTGCGCTCGGCCCTGTCGTGATTACCGCCGCGGACGTTCCTACCCGCGCTGGCCTGACTGCCCCCGGCGCGATGTACCGCTCCAAAACCCGCATCGCCCTGCCCGCAGACCGTAACCCAAGCGAGATCGGCGATCGGCTGAAACAGCAGTTCCCCTCGGCCGGTTTTGAAATCCGCACGCGTGATCGCGCCGCGCCAGGCGCGGAACGCTTCGTGACGCGGATGGGGGACTTTCTGATCCTCGTCGGTCTCGCAGCGCTGGTGATAGCCGGCATCGGGATCGGTGGCGGCGTTTCATCTTACCTGGAAGCGCGGCGCAGCAGCGTCGCAACGCTTAAGGTCTTGGGGGCAACCAGCGGGGATATCGCCCGCATTTACCTGCTTCAGATAGCGGCTGCTGCGGTGGTGGGAAGCCTGGCGGGCCTGGCTGCAGGCGTGTTGATCACACCGCTGCTGGCGCAACTGCTGGGCAGATTGCTTCCGGTCGCATCGGGGCTGACTATCGATGTTGGCGCGCTGCTCCGCGCGGCAGCCTATGGCCTGCTGGTCGCGCTGGTTTTCTCAGCCCCGCCGCTGCTGGCTGCGCGGCGTTTTCCGGCCATGGCGCTGTTTCGCGCGCGGGTTTCCCCTTTGGCACACAATTGGCGCGATGCGGCCATGCCAGTGGCCCTGGGCGTGGTCGGAATTGTCGCACTTTCGCTGATCGGGACGCGGCAGCCGTGGATGGTCCTGGGTTTCCTTGGCGGCGCGATGGCGATCCTGCTGTTACTGGGCGGGCTCGGACTGGGCATCCGCGGGATCGCTGCCCGCCTACCGCGCCCGAACCACCCGCTGCTGCGCATTGCCCTGGCCAACCTCTATCGGCCGGGCGCGCAGACCGGTGCGCTGGTGACCGCTCTTGGCTTTGGGCTGTCGGCATTCGTCTTGCTGGCCGCTATCCAGACCAGCCTCGATGCAAACATTGCCGCACGTGTGCCGCAGCGCGCGCCCGACTATTTCGTGCTGGATGTCCCGCGGGACCGGGCAGGCGAATTTGCCCGTACGGTTGAACAGCAGGCTCCCGGTGCAAGAGTGCGCACCGTCCCGGCGCTGCGCGGGGCGATATTGGCCTACGGTCCCCAAGAAGGCATGATCCGCGTTTCAAGCCTCAAGGAGATCCCGGAAAATGCCTGGCCGCTTCGCGGGGAACGCGGCCTGACGTATTCCGACGCGGTTCCCGAAGGCAATACCGTAACGCGCGGAAAATGGTGGTCCAAGGGATACGACGGGCCGCCGCTGGTGTCCGTGGATGAGCGTCTTGCTGAAGCACTTGACCTGAAGATTGGCGATCAGCTGACGATTGGCCTGCTCGGGGTCGAGCGCACCGCGCGGATTGCCTCGTTCAGGCGGATCGATTGGGATTCGCTTGGCTTCAACTATGTGCTGGTATTCAGCCCCAATGCCATCGCCGACGCCCCGCATAACCTGGCCGCGATGATCGATCTTCCGGCGCAGGTCGAGCGCGGCGGAATGCTGCGCGCCCTCGTTAAGGCCTTTCCGTCCAGCTCGGTGATCGAGGTCGGCGGGGTGCTGACACAGGCCCGCGACCTGCTGCGGCAGGTCAGCGTGGCGATCCTTTCGGCTGCCTCGGTCGCCGTGCTCGCCGGAATTGCCGTTTTGCTCGGCGCCATCGCCGCGGCGCGGTCAAGCCGCCTCTATGACAATGTCATCCTGCGCGTGCTGGGGGCCAGCCGGGGCCAATTGCT
>JAFLDC010000314.1 GCA_017302775.1 Sphingomonadales bacterium | reverse complement strand
GCTGCGGGCAGTAGAATATGGCGAAGTCACCCGCATCGGTTCGTCCCGGCCGGTCCGGGTCGACGTGCGGATCGTGGCTGCCACCAATGAAGATCTGCCGCGCATGGCCGAGCAGGGCCGGTTCCGGTCCGATCTGCTCGATCGGTTGTGCTTTGAAGTTATTACCCTGCCGCCGCTGCGCGTGCGCGAAGGGGATATCCGGGTGCTGTCGGACTATTTCGGACGGCGAATGGCTGCCGAACTGCACTGGGATTCATGGCCGGGCTTTTCTGATGGCGCGATGGCGACGCTGGAAGCCTATCAGTGGCCTGGCAACGTGCGCGAACTGCGCAACGTGGTGGAACGCGCGGTCTATCGCTGGGGCGATGATGGCGAACCGGTGGGGCATGTGGTGTTCAATCCGTTCGACAGCCCATGGAAGCCTGCGCCGATGCCGCATTCCGCAGTCGGGTCTGCGCCGGATCGCGCTCCGCCGGTTCCCCCTTCGCCCGCCGCGCTTGATGATGTTACCGATCTGAAGGCCGCCGTCGATGCGCATGAAAAGGCGATAGTCGAACAGGCGATGGCCCGGCACCGCTACAACCAACGCCAGACTGCCAAGGCGCTGGGCCTGAGCTATGACCAGTTGCGCCATTGCCTCAAGAAGCATGGCATCAACGGTTAGCGATTTTTTCAATTTACGCCGTCATGGTTTGGACCCGATTGGCAATGACAGGAAGGCGGCATGGCAATCGGCACGGTTATCAGGCGGACATTGCAGATAACGATCGGCCTGATCGTGATAGGCGTTTTCGCCATCGGCGCGCTCGGCAGCTATGTTGAATACCGGATCGAAAGCAGTCCAGAATTGCGGGATCGGCTGGAGCTGAGTCTGCAAGCAGCGGAATACCGGGTGGACAAGGATGCGGGGTTTTTCGACAAGCTGGGCGTGCTGATCTCGGTGTGGTGGAATTCCGACGAGCTACTGGCGGAAGCGGAACGGGACAAGGCGCTGGAACGGCGGACAGAGGCCCGCTCGCGCGAGGAACAGACCTTCCATCGCTTCAACGACCAAAGCGTCACGTACGACGATGATTACTATCCCGCGCCGGACAAGTAAGGCCGCCTCTGCTTGACAGGAACCGGCCCGTGGTTGTCTGTACGGCATGATCACCCCTGTCTGGAGAGGCCGCATGCGTCATCTGATCCTGTCCCTGTCGGCAGCCTTATCGCTTATGGCCACTCCGGCCCTAGCCGATCCCTCGGCTGCCGAACTCGCCGCCGCGCGCGAAGCGGAAACCCGCGGGGCAGAGATTTATGCCTACGATCAGGCGGCGTGGCATTCGACCGATCAGCTGCAGGCAGACCTCAAGGCGCGCGGGCTGACGCTAGAGCAGATCAGCGCGCAAGGCATGGCGGGCTACATTGTCGAGCCGGCCGGTGACGGCGTGCTGCTCGCGACCTATTATGGCGCAAAGGATGGCAAGACCTTCGCCATGGCCCGGTACTGGGTGCGGGGCAGCAAGGTGGAGCGCGGCGGGATGCTGGCACCGGGCGACGATGCGGCGCTATCGCCGCTTGCGCGCAAGCTGATCGAAACCCGCAGCAAGGCGATGGAAGCCGCAAGGGCGGAAAATATATTCCTGTGCAGCAGGGGGGCTCCCAACACGGTGGTTCTGGCACCGCGTGCAGATGGCTCCATTCCGGCCTATGTGATGAGTTCCTCGGTCGAACACGGACAGTTTCCGGCGGGGGGGCACTACCGCTACGTATTCGGCGCCGATGGCAAGCTGGCGTCCAGCCGGGCCTTCACCAAGTCCTGCGTGTCGGTGGCTTATGGCGATCCGTCCGACAAGTCGAAAACCGCCGTGGGCGCGGGGGTATCGCATCTGATGGATCCTCAGCCGACCGAAATCCACGTCTTCGTCAGCTACAACGTGCCAATCCCGCTGTTCGTGATCATCAGCAGCAATGGGAGCATGTGGGAGGTCAACCGCGGCAAGGTCAGTTCGCCAAAGCGATGAAAGGCCCGTCGGGCAACTGACCCACCACGCCTGTCTCACTTGGTGGCGTATTGGCCCGCCCTGGCGGCAAAGTTGGCGCGGGCGAAGTTTTTCGCCGCTGCCTGCGTTTCGAACACCCCGTCCTGCAGATTCCCGGTCACGATCGGATAGCCTTGCGAATTATAGCGGATGTCGCGGACTGTCAGGCTGAACGTGCCGTCGGTGCGGCGCTGGATCAGGAACGGGCGGAGAGCTTCTTCAATCATGGTGTGGTTCCTCGATACGGTTGCGTTCGCGTTCAGCCCGGCCGGCCTGAATGGCTTGCTCGCGCGCGGCCAGGTCAAGCCACACAGCGCGCGATCGCAACAGAGTGTCGCGCTGGTTGGAAAGCGTTGCGGCATCTGCCGCACGTGCGCAGCTTTCGGCCTGGTCGGTGTAGAACTTCTGAGACATCATCGCCGCGTACGCTCCTTGCTCAGGATTAACCCAGCACTTCTATGACGGCCTGGCGGAATTCCTCGCGCGACAGCGGCGAGGCCGCAATCGGGCCGGAGAGCAGCGGCCGTTTGGCGGGCATGCTGCGGGCAACCAGCCTGCGGGTAAGGCCGCGGCGGATCGCCGGTAGTATCTTGTGCATTTTCGTATTCAATTCCGGGCGCTTGTCGCGCCGCTTTGTTTGTCAGTATCGACGGCGGGCTAGTGCCGTCGTTTGCCATGAGGCCCGGTTGGCCCGCCGCCGGGGCCGCGATCGCGAAATACGATGCGCCCCTTGCTGAGATCGTAGGGGGTCATTTCCACCCGGACCCGGTCGCCCACCACCGAGCGGATGCGGAATTTGCGCATCTTCCCGGCGGTGTAAGCGATGATCCGGTGATCATTTTCCAGCAGCACGCCAAAGCGCCCGTCCGGAAAAATCTCGTCGATCTGGCCGTCGAGGGTCAGGAGATCCTCCTTGGCCATGAGCTCAGGCCGCTTCGAGCTGGACGGCCGAAGTCTTGCCACGCTTGTCGGTTTCCAGTTCATACTTGATGCGCTGGTCCTTATCGAGCGTGGTCATGCCGGCGCGTTCGACCGCGCTGATGTGCACGAATGCATCACCGCCGCCTTCGTCGGGTGCGATAAAGCCATAACCTTTGGTTTCATTGAAAAATTTTACGGTGCCTACTGGCATGATCTGTTCCTTTCAGGAAACACGATTGATCCCCCGGTCAACAGCGACCGGCGGAGCATAGGAAGCGAGAAAGGGAACGAAGGGGCGTAGGCCGAAAAGTTCCGTCGCAGGCGACGTTAGCCAGCGTTATATAGCTGAGGTTGGGCAGGAAAGCAAATGGCGCGCCAATACGGTCTTGCCTTTACCGGAAATCGCGCCTATCTGCACGTCCATCCCGACATTGTGACGCAACGAAGGGGCTGGCGCCGAAAGGGGCTGGCGCGAAACTGCTTTGTCACAGGCCGGGCATATGGAGCATGGAATGGCGGATATCGCGCGGATTATCGAGATTGTTGAGCGGGAGGCCCAGGCCCTCGGCTTCGATCTTGTGCGCGTGCGCTATTTCAAGGGCGGGGAAATCGGGCCACTTTCCGAAGAGGACGAATTTACCCTTCAGATCATGGCTGAGCGCCCGGATACCGGGCAGCTGGTGATCGAGGATTGCGCCGCGCTCTCACGCCGGGTTTCCGACGCGATTGACGCACTGGAGGCCGCCGGAGAGGTGCTGATCACCGACGCCTACCGGCTGGAAGTGTCGTCGCCGGGGATCGACCGGCCGCTGACCCGGCCGCAGGATTTTGCCAACTGGTCCGGGCACGAGGCGCGCGTCCGGCTGGTCAATCCGGTCGATGACAACCGCAAGTCGCTGCAGGGTGATCTGATCGGGATCACCGGAGACATGGTGACGCTTGATGACCGCAAGTCGGGCCAGGTGTCTTTCCCGCTTGCTGATATCCATTCCGCCAAGCTGGTCCTGACCGACCGGCTGATTGGCAATAACAGAAATTTAATAAAAAGAGATGATTTTTGGCATTTTTAGCGCATATAAAATTGACGAATTTTAGGGTATAAAAATTACCGGATATAATTGCATTCACTCAAAATTACTGAAATTCTGA
>JAFLDC010000313.1 GCA_017302775.1 Sphingomonadales bacterium | reverse complement strand
GTCGGCCCCGCTCAAGCTTGAGGCCATGGGCGGCGGGATGGATCATTCCGGGGGCGGGCACTGAGCGAACCGATTACGACATGTCCGGCCGGGGGTGAGCGACCGCTGACCAGCGGCGAGGTGGCGCTGGTCCAGTCGGTATTCGGAACGGCGATTGATTGCGACCGGGTGATGATCCGGCGGCGGCGCTGGTTTCCGTTCCAACCCCGCTCGGTAACGATGGCGCCGCGTGGACATATCCATTTCCACCCCCGCTCGGACAGCTATTGCGCCGATTTCAGTACCGTCGCGCTCAGCTTGCAGGGACATTTTATTCACGAGATGGTCCATGTCTGGCAGGTTCAGCAGAGAGGGGCCTGGTTTCTCGTTTTGCGGCGGCCGTTCTCCCGTCGATACGATTACAGCCTGCGGCCAGGCTGGACGCTCTCCCGGTACGGGATCGAGCAGCAGGCAGAAATCGTCCGGCATTTCTTTCTTATCAGCAGGGGGCTGACCATCGCCGGTGCGGCAAGTCTAGAAAGCTATCAGGCGATACTGCCGTTTCAATCTTCCAGGTCGATGAAGTTGTGACGGGAAGTCGTGATACCTGCGATGTTGGTGTGCATCGATCAGACAAAAACGAATATTGATGCAATCAATTTATTGTTACAACGAATTATGAACTGTTGACGTTGTATAAAGATCGATGAAATAATCACATTTAACAAATTCGAGTCGGGTCACCTTTTTAAGCCCCCCCGCGGCGACAGGCGTGATTTTCATGCCTGTCGCCCAATTTTCGAGCTCTGTTCCGCATTGGGTTGATCTAGGACGCGTCCCGATAACGCGCCTTTGAATATTCCGGGTCCGGTTGAACCCGGATACCGTGATCAACAGATATCGCGATCAAAAAGCGGCGCGCGCCTGGCCGCCGTTGTCAGATCAGCACAGCGTCGTGGTCCGGTCGACCTGCGGACAGGCTTCAAGGTCGAGCGAGTCCAGATAATGACGCTGGGGCTTGATCCGGCTCCAACGCAGTTTCTTCGGGATCGAATCATCGATCGCGAAAGGGGTCTGGCTTTTGCGGTTGCTCAGGAAGTTGACGCTTACTTCCTCACCCTTTCCCGAATTGCGCATAAATTCGCGGTGATCGAATCCGATCAGCCGGAACCGGGCCCCTTCGCGCTTGAACTTGTAGGTATTCGTCGAAGTGCCCCACCCGCCGCATGACAACCAGTAGTCCATGCTCAGCGTCAGCACCTGCTGGGCGATGGAGATGCCGCCCTCGCCCAGCGGATCGGCCAAGCAGGGCGAGTCCTTGCTGCCCGCTGGCGGAAGCAGGCGCGATGATGATGCCACCTGGCGAAAAGCCGTGCCCTGACGGAAGAAGATCACCAGACGCCGCGGATTGGTGTCCAGCGTTTCCGAGCCCATTCCCTCATTTCGCAGAACCAGCTTCGGATCATCCTTGCGCAGGACCAGGGCGACGTCACCCACCCCGTCGCCATTGAGATCGCCGGTTGCCGAGTCATCGACTTTCCATCCTGCCGGAACGGGCGGGAAGCTTCGTATGCGCGCGATCGCAGTGGTCGCCGCCATGGTCAGAAGCGATACCGCTGACAGTCCTGCAATCCAGCGTGCAGCAATCCGCATGAAGCCTATTCCCCTTTCTTGGCGACCGCGACCATCGCCGGTCGCAGCAGCCGGTCCTTGATCATATAGCCTGCCTGCAATTCCTGCATAACGGTCCCTGGTGCCACATCTGCACTGGGCACTTCAAGCATAGCCTGATGCTGATTGGGATCAAGCGGTAAGCCGGTGGCGGCGATCCGGGTGATGCCATGCTGGCCAAAGACCTTGTCCAGTTCGCGCGCAGTGGCTTCGATCCCGGCGACAAATCCCTTCAGCTTGTCATCCTCGCGCAGTTCTTGCGGCACTGAATCAAGCGCCCGGCTGAGGTTGTCGGCGACGCTCAGCATATCGCGTGCAAAGCCGGTTGCAGCATAAGCGCGGGTATCGGCAATATCCTTTTCCATGCGGCGGCGGACATTTTGGGTTTCGGCCTTGGCGTAAAGCACTTCCTGCTTAGCCGCTTCGAGATCTTCGCGCAGGCGGTCCAGCGCATCGCCCAGCTTGTCGGATTCCTTTTCCAACAGCTCATCCGGAACGCCGGCCAGTTCAGCCTGCACCGCCGGATCGCCCTGCGGATTTTTGTCGTCGCTCATCGTTTGAAAACCTGTCTAACCTATCAATTTGCCCAAGGATTGGGCTGTAAAATCCACCATGGGGACTAGCCGTGCATAATTCAACCGAGTCGGCCCGATAACGCCCACTACCCCCACCACCCGGCCTTCGCTGTCACGGTAGGGCGAGGCGATCACGGTTGATCCTGACAGTGCGAACAGCCGGTTCTCTGCGCCGATGAAGATCCGGGTGGCCTGCGCGTCGCGCGCCGAATCGAGCAGTTCGGCGACCGATTGCTTGTTCTCCAGATCGTCGAGCAACGAGCGGACCCGCTCCAGATCGGTCAGGGCCGTTTCATCGAGCAGGTTCGCCTGGCCCCGCACGATCAGCACCGGGCGACGCGCGGCGTCCTCGCTCCACACCGCCAGCCCGCGTGCCACCAAATCGCGGCTCGCGGCATCCAATGCCGACCTGCCAGAGGCAACGTCCGCCTCGATTGCCTTGACTGCTTCGGCCAGGGTTCTTCCGCCAAGATGCGCCGAGATATAGTTCGACGCCAGCTCCAGCGCGGCAGGCGAGGAACCCGGCGGCAATGCGATCACCCGGTTTTCTACGGTTCCATCGATTCCGACCAGCACCGCCAGCGCACGATCCTGCGCCAACGGCACGAGTTGCAACTGCACAAGGCGCGGTTCAAGTCGCGGCACCATCACCACGCCGGCGGCGGAGGAGAGGTTGGAGAGCAGCACGCTCGTCGCTTCGAGGGCAGCTTCGATCGGGCCGGGCTGAATCACGCTCCGTTCGATCGCAGCGCGCTCCTCCAGGCTGGGCTCTGCCACCTGCATGATGCCGTCAACGAACAGGCGCAGGCCTTGCTCCGTCGGCAGCCGTCCGGCGCTGGTATGCGGCGCAGAGAGCAGCCCAAGCCCTTCCAGCTCGTGAAGTACGGAACGAATCGAAGCCGGCGAAAGGTTGAGCTGCGTGGAAACGGCGAGCGTTTTGGAGCCCACGGCGTGGCCGTTGGCAAGATAGCCTTCGACCACCAGGCGGAAAATCTCGCGGGCGCGGTGGTTCAATTCGGTAATCGGCGCAGCGGACATGGGGGCAATGTAGGCTCACCACTTGCAGGCTCAACCCCATTGCGCCAAACGCTGCGGCAAATCTGCAAAAAGGGAAAATTCATGCGACCTTCCGGCCGTGCGCCAGACGAGATGCGCGCCATCACTTTCGAACCGCACTATACCAAACATGCCGAAGGGTCGGTGCTGGTGAGCTTCGGGCATACCAAGGTGATTTGCACTGCCTCGGTTGAAGAACGCTTGCCGCCGTGGCTGCGCGGCAAGGGCGAAGGCTGGGTGACAGCGGAATATTCGATGCTGCCGCGTGCCACCCACACCCGCGGCAGCCGCGAAGCTGCCAAAGGCAAGCAGAGCGGGCGCACTCAGGAAATCCAGCGTTTGATCGGGCGCAGCCTGCGTGCGGTAACAGACCTCAAAAAGCTTGGCGAACGGCAGATCACGCTCGACTGCGACGTGATCCAGGCCGATGGCGGGACGCGCACCGCCGCCATTTCCGGTGCCTGGGTGGCGCTGCGTATCGCCGTGGCCAAACTGATGGCGGCGGGCGCGATCACCGATGATCCCCTCACCCGCAA
Source organism: Sphingomonadales bacterium (assembly GCA_017302775.1). The sequence continues at coordinate 281 of JAFLDC010000313.1, read as the reverse complement.
GGTGGCGGCGGTCAGCTGCGGCATCTTCCAGGGCAACCCGGTGCTGGACCTCGACTATGATGAGGACAGCAGCGCTGATGCCGACGCGAATTTCGTATTGATCGAGGGCGGCCAGATTGCCGAAGTCCAGGCCACGGCAGAAGGTGCCACCTATGACGAGGAGGCCTTGCTGCGGTTGCTTCGCCTGGCCCGGATCGGTTGCGACCGGATCTTCGCGGCGCAGGGCGAAGCAGTGAAGTGATGATGCCCGCACTCGCCTCATTTTTGGCGAAGGCCGCCGG
>JAFLDC010000312.1 GCA_017302775.1 Sphingomonadales bacterium | reverse complement strand
ACATGGCGCCATGCTGGTGGAGCCGACCGAGACCGAGAGCAAGGCGGGGCTGGACCGGTTCATTGCCTCTTTGCGCAGCCTTGCGCAGCGGGCCAAGGCGGGCGATGAAAGCCTGAAGAGCGCGCCGCATTTCGCCCCGCGGCGCCGGCTTGACGAAACCCAGGCCGCGCGCAAGCCGGTGTTGGTGTGGAAGGGCGATCAGGGGGAATAGCCCATGTGGCCGGCGCTGTTTGCAGTCACCAATGTGCTGGCGCTGGCCGGATGGCTGATCCTGCTGTTCCTGCCGCGTCGGCCCCTGCCGCACAGTGTGGTGCTGTACCTTGGGGTAGGGCTGCTCTGCCTGATCTATACCGCCTGTTTCGCGCTGTTCCTGAGCGGCGGTGTCGATCCGGGAGCCTTGCCGGGTGGGGAAAAGCCCGACCTGATCGGGATCGCCGGGATTCGCGCGCTGTTCCTGTCAGACGCGGGCGTGGTGATCGGCTGGACGCACTATCTCGCGCTCGATCTGTTCACCGGCATGTGGATCGCGCGTGATGCCGATGCGAAGGGCTTTTCACGACTGGCCCAGACGCCGGTCCTGGCGTTGACCTGCCTGGCCGGGCCGTTCGGCCTGCTGATCTGGTTGATCCTGCGCGAGCGCCGGGCCCGCGCCGCAGCGCGGGGCTGACGGGGTCAACCGCCTGATTTGGGCACCTCGTAATTTTCCTCGGTCAGGTCCAGCCGCTCGATCCGTGGCTGCGCTTCACGCGTGCGCAAATGGGTTCCGGTTTCGCCATCGCTAACCCGCGCGGTCAGTGTGTAGCGTTCGATCATGTAGAATCCCGGGGCGCTGTCACCGTCAGTTTTGAGCGGAGCATAGATCCGGCGCGTGATGGTGGCGAGTACCGGCTTGGCCCACGCCACATCGCCCGAGGAGCGCAATACCTCCACATCGCTGACCTTGCCGTTCTGACCGATCCAGAACCCGACATCGACCCACTGGCCATAGCGATTGGTCGACATTCGCGTCCACGCCGGGCGCGACGTGTCGCCATCGGCCTGGCTTCGTTCCTCCAGATTTATGCGGGCGACGGGTTCGCTGTAGAGCAGGATCGGGCGGGTCGCACCGCCGCCTGCGGCGAATTCCTTGACCAGCGCATCGGTGCTGGTGGCGGAACCTGCTTTGCGATCGATCCGTGCGCGCAGCACCTTCGCGGCCAGCACGAATTCGTTACCGCCCGGCAATGGGCTGTCGATCAGCAGGCCCAGCCGCTTGTCGAGCTCCTTGCGGTTGGCTCCGGTCGGTTCCGCATCGAATCGGGTTCGGGCAAGTGTGGCAAGACGCAGCCGGGCGAAGCTGGCGACGCGATACTGATTGGCGGCCAGGGCGCGCTTTTCCACATCGCGATAAATCCGTTCGGCCTCATCCGGGAAGCCCAGCTTGGCGCGGCTATCCCCCACTTCCACATCGGCGACGAGCGTGCGGAAATCGTCCTTGCCAAAGCCGCTCCGCAAGGTGTCGCGCATGTCCAGGGTGGAAAGCTGGTATTCGCGCCCTTCGCCCATATGTTCGGCCACCCGGCCATTGGCCCGAAGCAGATCCGATACTTCACCAGGATAGGCCTTGCCATGCTTGCGGTTCCGGCCAAGCGATGCATGCAGGGTGCGCTGCGCATCGTCGTACTTGCCGGCCACGAACAGGTTTTCGGCATGGGCCAGACTGGCCTTGATATCCTCACCCGGCGGACACTTGCGCTTGAGGCAGGCTTCAAGGTCGGCCGCCGTTTCAGACAGCGGCTTGCCCTTGACGACAATGTCCTGTGCGCTGGCAGGAAGCGATAGACCCAGCAAAGCAACGGCGATCAGGTGACGAGGCAGCAGTGTCATGGCATGCATCCCTTTGGAAAGATTGCGCCGAAGCTAGCCAGCTTGCAGCAATCCGCCAAGATGCCATCGACCAACCGCCACCAGGCGCCGGGCGAACGGCGCTATTTGATCGCGCGGTCGCCTGCTTCACCGACCGATTCAATGTCGCGGCCCAGTCCTTTGACGGTATTGCAGGCTGCCGTCCCCAGCATCAGGCTGCTGACGACGCAGGCGAGGATGATCTTGCGAGCCATCGGAATCTCCGTTGATTGGCGGTTTGCTCCGCCATGCCGCACTATAACCCGCACAGCCGCCAACCGGTTCCCGCCACGCCGTCTATTCGGCGCTGTTGGTCGCAGTCGGTGCCAGACGGCGGTTGAGTTTGTGCTCGCGCCAGGCGATCACTGCCCCGGCGGCAATAATGACAGGAGCCCCAAACCACGTGGCAGAGTGCGGCACTTCGCCCCAGATCAACCAGCCATAAAGGGTCGCCCACACCAGCGCGGAATAGTCCATCACGATCACACTCGCGACCTGACCGTAGCGCAAAGCCGCGGTCAGCAGCAATTGTCCGAACAGGCCCAGCACGCCGCCACCCAACAGCAGGAACCACTGCCAGGCGCTATGACTTGCGGCATAGAAGGGTAAAGCCAAGGCGAGCAGCGGCGTGGATAGGGCGGCGAACCAGAACACGATCGACAGCGATTCCTCGGTCCGCCCCAGATCGCGCACCTGAATAGAGATCAAGGCGACCATGAACCCTGCGCCGAGGCCGACCGCGGCGCCAAAGACCGGGATCGCGGCGTGACCGGGCTGGGCGATGATCACCACCCCGGCAAAGCCCAGTGCGACCGCGAGCCAGCGTACCGGCCCAATCTTTTCCCGCAGCAACAGCGCGGACAGGATCACCGCGAACACCGGCGTGGTGAAGCCAAAGGTGGTTGCCACTGCCAGCGGCAGCAGGATCGGCGCGCCGAAGGTGAAGAACATGCCGGTCAGACCCAGCAGTGCGCGCCGCGCGTGAGTGCCCAGCCGCTCGGTCCTGAGGCGGCCGATCTCACCGCGCAGCGCCAGCCAGCCCAGGATCAGCACGACCGACGGAACTTGCCGCCAGAACAGGATTTCGGGAAAGGCGACCCCGGTCCCGGCGGTATATTTCACCACCATCACCAGCGTCGACAGGACCAGAACCGCCAGCAGCCGCAGGCCAAGTGCATAAAAGGGCTTCTGGACAGGTTCCACCGCTTCGCTTTATCGGCGCGCGGTGGACTGGCAAGCAACCTTATTGGAATGGTGGGACCAGGAATGGGTTCGCGCCGGCGCATACAGCGGCGCGCTGGCGCTGGTCGCCATCATCGCCTGGATGGGGGACCGCCGGCGGATGACCCGATCAAACCCGGATGCGGTGGGTTGGCTGCCCTGGCGCGATATTGCGTTCTGGTCCGCCTTCGGCGCGTTCCTGATGGCCGTGTTCGGCCGGTTTTTCGTGTGACGATAGGCCTGAGCTCAGACCCCGACGAAGCCAGCATTTTCCTACTCGCGCCAAATCTGCCTTAACCTGGGGGATGGCGATCCCTTTTCCGCGCGTTCCGGCCAAGCCCGGCCACATCCGGGTTCCGGCGTTCCTGCCGGCGCCGGTACGGTCGCGCGCTGACGGGTGGACGGTGGAGCGGCAGGCAGCGTTCCTGGCCGCTCTGGCGCAGGCCCGGTCGGTGGCGGCAGCTGCACGCCGGGTCGGGATGTCGCGCGAGGCCGCTTATGAACTGCGCCGTCGCCCCGGCGGAGCACATTTCGGAGATGTTTGGGATGCGGTGCTGAGCGGGCAACGGCCCCGCCGTAAGTTGACACCCGAGGAGCGGTTTCGGGCCGCCAGCGAAGGCATGGTGAGGCCGCGGATATGGCGCGGTGAATATGTGGGAATCGCGCGGAAATTCAACAATTCCGCGTTGCTCGGACTGGTTCGGCGGTTGACCCGCGCGGGTGCGCGATGATCCGAAAGGTTACAGCGGTTTCGATGCGCCGTGGCTGTGATGTTCGGCGCCCCGGCACGATCCGGGCCAGGGCAGCGCCGAACTTACAGGCATGCCTCAAGATAGGCCTGATCGAACCCGAACTGGCGGGCCTTTTCCAGGGTGTAGGGACGCAGGCCGGAGCTGCGGAACTCGCCGATGATCTTGCCGTCTTCGCTTTCGTCCAGGTATTCGAACTTGAACAGCGATTGGGTAACGATCACATCGCCTTCCATCCCGATCACCTCGGTGATTTC
>JAFLDC010000311.1 GCA_017302775.1 Sphingomonadales bacterium | reverse complement strand
AATTGGCGGGGTTCGACACCGCATTCATCGACAAGGCGCTGAGTTACAGCCACGACAACATGTGGGTGCCCACCCCCGACGAACTGCTGGCCGCCCATGTCATCACCAGCCGAAGCGAACGGGCGGACCTGTCGACAGTCCCGGGCGGTATCAGTTCGCGCGATGAGGTCCGTAGCCGGTTACTCCAGCAACCACTGTGGCGAACCGCGCTTGCCAAGCGACCGGACCGAACCGAGAAGGCCATCGACACCGTTTGGCGCAACGCCAATATCGGCATGAGCTATGACGAAGCGGTGACTACCGGTCGCGCTGGTATCGTGGCTGAAGCGACCCGGACACTGGGGCGTGCGCCCGATGCCCTGCTCGAACGATCGCTGGCCTTGTATGGCGGGTTTGCCCGCAGCCAGCGGGAGCGTGGTTATCCTGCGTGTCGCAATGAAATCGGCGTTGCCCCGGAACGAAATGCCGAAGATGTCGCTTTCGAACAGAGCGAAGACACGCTTATTGCCGATTTTCTGCTCAGCACCGAATTGCAGGAGCCGATGAACGGCACGGATGCGTCACGCATTTTCGGGCGAGAAGTGGTTCCCAAACTGACTGCATCCTACACCGTCAACCTTCGCCTCGGCCAAGAGGGGAAATGCAGGCTGGGTTATCAGACTTTTGAGGCAATAGACACGCTGCCCCCCAAGCAACGGGTCAGGGCTTACCGCGCGCTGCTTTCTTTGCCGGGACTGGCTGGGCTGGAATAGGCTTGCGCGCGGCGCGTGGACGCGCATCGAATTCCCTGGCCGCCTGATCTTTCAGCATCAGCGTTTCCACATAAAGCCCGGCCAGTGAAATTTCCCCTGCACTCGCCTCTTCCCAGCCATTGCTCTTGAGATGGGCCGCCAGTTTTTCCTCTTCCGGTTTGGTAAGATCACTGCGTCCGGCAAGGCTCTGCCGGTTAGCGGTATAAAACTGGTTCAGCGCCGCCATTGGGCGTCCATAAACCTGCAACGCTTGATCCAACGCTTCGCCCAGAATTGCCGTCAACGCATAGCCGGTTGCCGCTCCGGAGCGAGTCGCCGACCACTTGAACCGCGTCAGGCATTTCTGGTGCGCCTCCTCGATCAACCGATCGACCGCCTGGACATTGCGCGATGTCTTGCGAAACCTGCCACCGTCGACGATCTCGCGCGCCATCAGCAACAGCGACATTTCGCGATCTTCGTCGGACATGTAACCATATACGCAATCGACGGAATTGGCGGGCAGTGGTTTGGCAACCGTCGTTGCAGCAGGTGCCTGCGCGGCGATGGGCCCAGCTTGCGCGGCAAGCATTCCAACCGCCAGCGCCGCAAGCCATCGTTGACCATCCCATTTGCTCATGCCGCCATTGTGCCGTGCCTGTATGCCGAAGTCGAGAGGCCGCATACCGAAGAGGCCCGGCGGGGGGAAGCCGCCGGGCCATGCCTGGAAGGGACAGGCAATCGGGTTTTTTCTGGCTTAACGCAGGAGCGACAGAACGTTCTGCTGGCTCTGGTTAGCCTGGGCAATCATCGCGGTGGATGCCTGGCTCAGGATCTGGGCTTTCGCCATAGCCGTCGTTTCGGCCGAATAGTCCGCATCCTCGATCCGGCTGCGCGCGTCGGACAGATTGGTGACATTGTTGGTCAGGTTGTTGACCACCGATTCGAGGCGGTTCTGCCCGGCACCCAGTGACGATCGGGCGCTCGAGATCGAATCCATTTCAGTACCGAGGGTACCAAGCAGCGTATTGGCTGCAGCAGCGGTTGAGACGTCATAGGATCCCGCAGCGCCGCCGCTCGCAGCAAGTGTCGTCAAATCGGCCATTGCAAGGTCAACCGTGTCGGCGCTGTTGGCGCCGGTCTGTACGGTCACGGTTGCCGTTGAGCCGTCAAACAGCTTTACCCCATTGAATTCGCTGTTGGTGATGACCTGGTCGATCTGGGCGGTCAGTTCATCTACTTCGGTCTGCATATAGGCCCGGTCTGTGGCATCCTGATAGGTGCCCGAAGCAGACTGCACGGCCAGTTCGCGAACGCGCTGGAGCATATTGGTCACTTCATTGAGCGAACCTTCGGCGGTCTGCGCCAGGGCGATCCCATCATTGGAGTTACGGATCGCCTGGTTCATCCCGCGAACCTGGGCAGTCATGCTGGTGGCAATTGCCATGCCGGCGGCGTCATCCTTGGCGCTGTTGATACGTTTGCCGGTCGACAGACGCTCCATCGCCGTCCCGAGCATCTTGCCAGCAGAGTTCGAAGCGTTCGAGGCGCGGATCGCGCTGATATTGGTGTTGATTACGGCCATTGAAGGTACTCCCGTGGATAGTCCCGTGTCGCAAGCCGGTCCGGACCATCCGGTGCGGCTGCCACGACCTAGAGCGGCGCGCCGACACGAAATTTAAGGGGCCACCGATGCTCGTGCCTTTGACGATCGTTCCACCCGATGCGGACCACTGACCATCAAACCGATAGGCATTTTCCCGTGCCCTTAAATTACCGAAGCCTTTGACGTTAGGCGCGCAGAACCCCGGCACGCAGCATGGTTAATGCGAAGGGGATTTCGATGAGTGGTTTGGTAGCAAGCGCGGCAGTGACCAAAGCGCATGCACCGCTGGTGCTGAAGGTTTCATCAATCCTGGGCACTGCAGTCGGAAACGGTACTGCATCACTGCGGATGCCTGGTGAGATGCCGGAACCTGGTCCCGGCCCCAGTGTGATCATTACCAATGGCACTAAAAACGCGCTACGCCGTGAAGGATCACGCGGGCAATTTTCGATGTCCTATCGCGATCCGACCGGCGAAGCGCCCGTCGCCGCACTGATCGCCGCTCTGACGCAGCCCGGCATGCCGATCGCAACAGATCCTGAAACATTGTCGATCATGGCGCTCGCGGATCGGCTCGCTGCGAGTGACATCCCGGTGCTCATCAATGGCCCCACCGGAACCGGCAAAGAAGTTCTCAGCCGTTTCATTCACCTGCGCAGCCCGCGCAAAGATAAGCCGTTCGTAGCGGTAAACTGCGCCGCGATGCCCGAAGCCATGCTGGAAGCATTGCTGTTCGGCCATCGCAAGGGTGCCTTCACAGGCGCCAGCGAAGCCAGCGAAGGATTCTTCCGCGCGGCTGACAAGGGCACCCTGCTTCTCGATGAAATCGCAGAAATGCCGCTTTCGCTGCAGGCCAAATTGCTCCGCGCATTGCAGGAGGGCGAAGTCGTGCCGATCGGCTCAACACAGCCGATCAAGGTTGACGTTAGAGTGATTGCCTGTGCCAACCGCGATCTGCCGACAGAGGTGGCCGAAGGGCGCTTCCGCGCCGATCTCTATTATCGCTTAAATGTGTTCCCCCTTACACTGAAGCCTCTGCGTGACCGGGCGGAAGACATCGCTCCGCTGGCCTTCGCACTGGTCCTGCGCCACGCCAGCCCCGACAAGCCGCTGCCATGGATTTCGGACAGCGCGCTGGTGATGCTGAAATTGCATGGCTGGCCTGGCAATGTCCGCGAACTGGAAAACGTGATGCGCCGCGCCTTGCTGCTGGCTGATGGCACGCCCGAAATCACGCCGGCGCACATCGTGTTCGACCAGCCGGCCCGGCTGGTCCCGGAAAGTGGCGTGTCCCAACCAGCGCCAGTTGACCTGCGCCTATCCAATATCGTGCAAATCAGCGAGGCCAAAGCGATCATGCAGACGCTTGACGCCTGCGGCGGCAGCCGGATTGCAGCAGCACGGCAGCTGGGAATTTCAGAACGCACCCTGCGCTATCGCCTTGCTGCGTTCCGTGATGCCGGCCTTGCAGTGGCCGGAGCACGGCGATGAGCGGCGTCAGCGGTCTGGGTAGTGCCGGCGGCATTCAGCAGATCCTGGCAATGCGCCAGCAGATGCTGGACCGTTCAAGTCTGCTCAAGGGCATCCACGATGCTGCGCAGGCTCCCGGCGGGCCTGCCGTTCCGGGCGGGCCAGCCGGTGGTTTTAACGACGCGCTCCAGACAGCGTTGGATGGGGTATCAGCGGTGCAGCGCAATGCCGAAGATCTGTCGGCCGGCTTTGAGCGCGGCGAAGTAACCGACATCGCCAAGGTTATGCTGGCTCGCCAGGAAGCAGGAATTGC
>JAFLDC010000310.1 GCA_017302775.1 Sphingomonadales bacterium | reverse complement strand
CCCGCGATCTCATTCCGTGTTCCGGTGTAGATCGATCGGCCGGCGAACAGCCGATCGTAGTCCGCCAGCTCCAGCGCGTGTGTTCCCGCCCGCGCGCCGGGCATGGGCCGATCACCCGTCAGCAGCTTGCGGACTATGCCTTCCACTGCCATCGATGGGATGTAGGGTCCGTCATCCCCTTCGGCCAGCAGATGCCAACTGGCCGCTGTCGGCACGCCATCATGCAGGCCGGTGGCTCGTACGAACATTCCGCCGCGATGCTCGCCAAATTTCATCAGGTTGAGCACCGCGTAAAACAAGCGGGAGAGCGGCACGAGCGAAGGCAGGCGCAAGGCCGCGCGGGCCTTGGCCAGCAGGTTCAACGCGCGGTGGAGCACTTCGGGCACCGGCCCGGCCCCGATCCAGATATCGGTCATGGTCGGATGCTCGGGCGGCAGTACCTGCAAGTCCGGCACGTCGACCAGCGAATAGTGAATGTTGCGCAGCGGCAAGCGCCCTGGAACCGCAACGGTATAACGCATGCTCTCCGCCAGACCCGTGCCGAAGCCGGGCCGCCCGCCGCGGTGCAGCTTGACTGGCGAACCGGCGTAGCCAATCACCGCACGCATCACGTTAAGCCCCACCCCGGCATAGGGTGACGGCGCGATCCCGGCTGCAACTGTCCGGATCTCCATCCTCTGGCCGAGTTCACGCAGGACCGCTGCGGTCAGCACCGGAAAGCTGCTGACGCCAGATATCACGAAGGCGCCTGCTGCGCGCGCCGCCTGATCGAACTGGTCGATCCCAAACACGAAATCAGCGGCATCAGCAAAATCGAGATAGTCAACGCGGGCAGCGATGCAGGCCTTTGTCACGCGGTAGCAATCCGCCCCGTAGTCCTGGAACGGCCCCGACGCATCGACAACCAGATCGGGCTGGTGGCGAGTCAGAGCAACGGCAATGTCCGCGCGATCAAGGACTACCGGCTCCACCTTCGCCGCGCCCCGGTAGGCAGCGCAAAACGCCGCAGCCCGCATCTGATCCCGCCCGCAGATCAGCAGTTCCAGCTCAGCGCGATCGGCAAGCAATTCGGCCAGCCTGCCCCCGAACACGCCATATCCGCCAAGGATCAGTATCTTCACGTCTGCTCCGCTGATGGGGCGCGGATCACAACCCCGCCAAATTCAGACCCGATACTGCTCGTGCCCGCCGTGCGCGCCATCCTTGGTGCTGCCATCAATTGCCGGGGTGGCGGTGCGGCGCAGCGCCGCTGCGGCCGTTATCAGGCGCTCCTGCTCAGCATCGCTGATCCGTTCCCACCCTTGGCGGCCGAGCCGCTCCATCGGTCGATAACGGACCTTGTACTGCATCCGGGCCGATCCTTCGACCCAATAGCCGAGGTAGACAAACGCCAGCCCTTCGGCTCGCGCGCGGCTGATATGATCGAGAATGATATAGTTGCCCAGCCCGGTGCGGCCAGGATGATCGGGCTCGTAGAATGAATAGATCATCGACAGGCCATCGCCCTGCCGGTCGGTCAGACATGCGCCAACCAGCCGACCCGGCGCGCCATCCAGCCCCGGCTCGCGATATTCGATCACCCATGAATCGACCGGGGTGTGTTCCACCATGTCGGCGAAATCGACTTCGTCCATAGAGGTCATGCCGCCACCGGGGTGGCGCTGCCCCAGATAACGCTGCAGCAGGTCAAACTGCTCCGCGGTGGACCAGGGGCGACAGACCGTAGCGATCAGGTCCGCGTTGCGTTTGATGTTGCCTTTCTGGCTGGAGGAAGGACGAAACTCACCAGCTACCACCCGAACCGAAACGCATGCGGTGCAATCCGCGCAACTGGGGCGATAGGCAACGGTCTGGCTGCGACGAAAGCCGATCCGGCCCAGCGCATCGTTAAGCTCGTCGGCGTGCGGCCCTTTGAGCTCGGTAAAAACCTTGCGCTCCATTCGCCCCGGCAAATAGGGGCACGGTGCCGCACTCGTCACGAAAAACCGGGGAAATCGTACGGGAGCCGTCACGCGCGAAGGACCATCCTGAGGACTGGAGTAATTGCCGACACTATGCATCGCAGCACACAGCGTTGAAAGAACTTTAACCACGAAACACGGTTAAGCGATGGTTATTTTGCACAGCGCAGCGGCCAACCCACCCGTCAGCGCGCAAAATGGGACACCTGGTCCGATCGGCGTTGAAGTCGCCGCCAGCCGGTCAGCCCAATTCCACCTGATCCACGGCATAGCCCTTTTTCCGCAGGCCATCGACCAGTGCATCGAGCTGATCCTTGTCGCGTGCTTCGCACTCGATGTCGGTAATCAGCCCCTTGGCTGGCAAGTGCGTGAAAATCCGCTGGTGGTAGATTTCAATGATGTTGACGTTGTGATGATCGAACTCGCGCATCACCTTGAACAGCGCGCCGGGCCGATCCTGCAAGGTCAGACGTAGCCGCGCGAGGCGGCCGGACCGGGCCAGATCGCGCAGCAAGACGTTGGCCAGCAGGCGGGTGTCGATGTTGCCCCCGGTAATCGGAATCCCGATCTTGCGCCCCTTGAACCGGGCGGGATTGGCCAGCACCGCCGCAAGCCCCGCCGCGCCGGCGCCTTCGGCGACGGTCTTTTCGATCTGCAACAGCAACGAAACCGCACGCTCCAGCGATGCTTCGTCCACCAGCACGATATCGTCCAGCAGGCGGCGCAGCACCTCGCTGGTGAACGCGCCCGGCTCCTTTACAGCGATGCCTTCTGCCAGGGTATCGCCGCCGCATGGCAGCTCATGATGGCGCAAGCGGTTGTACATCGACGGAAACAGTTCCGTTTCCACGCCGATCAGCGCGATGTCGGGCTTGATCGCGCGGGCCGCCACCCCCATGCCGGACGACAATCCGCCGCCGCCCACCGGGATGACGAGCATATCCAGGTCCGGCACGTCCTCCAGCATTTCCAGAGCAACCGTGCCTTGTCCCGCCGCGACCAGCGGATCGTCGAACGGATGAACGAAGGTCATGCCGAGCTGCCGCTCCATGCCGCGGGCATGGGCATAGGCTTCATCGAACGTCTCACCCTCAAGCACCACCGTGCCGCCGACGGATTCGGTCTGCATGATCTTTACCGATGGGGTGGTGCGCGGCATCACGATCGTAACCGGGATCCCCAGGCGCGTGCCGTGATAGGACAGCCCCTGCGCGTGGTTTCCGGCGGACGCTGCGATCACCCCCTTGGCGCGTTGCTCGTCGGTCAGGTGCAGCAAGGCATTGAGTGCACCGCGTTCCTTATAGGCCGCGGTAAACTGCAGATTCTCGAACTTGAGCCAGACATCGGCGCCGGTAATCGCGCTGAGCGTGCGACTGTAGTCGCAGTCGGTGCGGACCACCGCGCCCTCGATCCGTGTGGCAGCAGCGCGGATGTCATCGATGGTCAGCGGTTCAGCGGTGGTTTCAGCAGTTTCAGTCATGGCCGGGGCCGTAACGCAAACCACCCCACGGCGAAACCTCCAATTGCTTTGTGCCAAGGCAGCTTTGCTTTGGACAAAAAGCCGCTACACAGCCCGAACCATGAGCGAACCCCGCAACGTATCTTTCCTGGGCCTTGGCGTGATGGGCGGCGCGATTGCGCGGCACATCGGGCAGGCCGGGCACCGCCTTACCATTTACAACCGCAGCCCCGAACGCGCTGCCCGCTGGCAGGAGGCGAACCCCGCCCTCTCGGTCCGCGTGGCGGCCAGCCCGGCAGAAGCCGCAACCGGCGCGGATGTCGTGCTGACCTGCGTCGGCAATGATGACGATCTGGCCGATGTCGTGCTCGGCCCGACCGGCGTCTTTTCCGCGATCCGCCCCGGCGCGACCTTCATCGATCACACCACCGTATCGGCCCGCATCGCCCGGCAGATCGCGGTCGAGGCGCGGGACCTGCAGGTGCACTGCGTCGATGCGCCGGTAACCGGCGGGCAGGCCGGCGCCGAAAGCGGCCAGCTCACCGTGATGTGCGGCGGCCGCGCCGATGCAATCGAAGCGGCCAGCCCGGTCATGGCCGCCTACACCAAGCGAATCGTTCATGTCGGCAAGGCTGGCGCCGGTCAGACCACCAAGATGGTCAATCAGATCGCGTTCGCCGGGATCATCGCCAGCCTGTCGGAGGCATTGCGCTTCGCCCAGTC